>DATNHU010000047.1:0-3334 GCA_035604795.1 Candidatus Limnocylindrales bacterium | reverse complement strand
CGTAGCGCTTCAAGCGCTCCAGATACATCTCCGTAAGCGCCACAGAGGACACTTTCTTGGTTCGCACCAGCTCGGCGAGTTCACGCACGCTGGCAAACGCCACCTCCTCTAAATTCTTCGGCGCGCCGGGAGCAGCGATAGCTGACACCCTCGAAATCCACGATGGCCTCCGCTCCGTTTCAAATTTCATTCCTGGCACCACTGGATCAAAAATCAAGCAAGGCGTGACCGAGTTGGGGATGTGCAGGGCGTAAATAGCGTCATAGCTTTTAACCCGCTCGTTGAGGTTGTCGAGCATCATCTCTTTGGTTTCCTCAGGAATGGGCACATCAGCGATCGCTGCGGCCTGATCGATCATTTCTTTGGTGATCTTTGCCGCACCCTGCGACTGCGCTTGGGCCCAAAGCACTCCCGGAAACAACGTGCCGCCCAACCCCAATCCCGAACAGGCGCTCAAGAATCGTCTGCGATCCAGCATCGGCTTCTCTCCTTGGCACACCTCAGGCGCGCGATTGTAATACAAGTGGGGCTTGGGATTGGTCGCTTCGCTGGGAACTATCATTCCGCCAGTTGAATTCTGAAGATGGGTGAAAAAAAGCAGCGTCCGGCGGAGTACATCCTCCGGACGCTGCTTGAGATTGCTGCGAACTGCCGAGGGCTAGTCTCTGTCGTACTTGAGGCAATCCTCGAGTTGATGAATGGCCACATCCGTTGCCCGAATAGCTTCCACGCGGTGCCCGCCGAAATCATGCGCGGCGTGCTCCATGTGTTCCTTGGCGCGGCGTAGAGCCGCAATCGCTTCCCGGATTTCCGGATGCGGTTCCGCTGCCGCCGCAGTCGAATTGTTAGGTTGCGCAGCCGCGGCCGGCAGCGCATTCGCATTGGCCTTATTCGGAGCGGCTGGAGTCGACGCCGTATAGGCAAATGTTACGACCAGAGCCACCACCGCAAATACAATCAACATTCTCGTCTTCATGAACCACTCCTCCTCGTCCGATTTATGGCTCGGACAGCCTTGGGTTCCTCGATCCACCGTTTGCGCTTTTGCCGCGGTGACTTCCCGACCCGGCCCCGGCAATGGCGCAAAAGAGGCATGTTCGGCTCACGAGAGCCGTGACACTCCTTCTTACATAGGTCATCTTTTGGAATATGAACAGGAGTATTTTCGACCCAGCGCACAATCAGAGACTACCCGTTTAGACTCTTTCCTCCGCTCTTTGCAACTGCGCTTTTTAGTCGAGGTGTTCATGCCCACGTTGGATGTGTGAATGTGCCTGGGGAATGTTGTCAATTTCCTTCTGCCACTTGACCTTGTACGATAAAATGCACATTACCATCGTTATTGGGGACTCAGTCACATCTCCTATCGGAGGAACACTTTGGCGCGCCAAGCTGCGATACGAATCTGGGTCGGCACCCGCAAAGGTGCATTTGCGTTCACCTCAAAAGACCGCAAGAGATGGGATTGCGCAGGTCCGTTTTTCGCCGGCCAGGAAGTCCACCATGTTGCGCAGGATCCACGCGATCCCAAGCGCCACTACGCAGCGGTCGGCAACGCCTGGTTTGGTCCCCACCTTCACGTCAGCAGCGACAACGGCAAAACCTGGCAAATCTCCGAAAAAGGGCTGGAGGTCAAGGGCATCACCGGCAAATCCTGGCAAGTCACCGAAAAAGGAATGGAGCTCAAAGATCAGCCGGATGCGCCACTGAAGCGTATCTGGCACATCGAGCCCGGAGCGGCTGATGAACCAGGCGCCGTCTATGTTGGAGCCGATCCTGGAGTGCTCTTCCGCAGCGGCGACAATGGTGCGAATTGGGAAATGGTTCCTGGTTTGTGCAATCATCCGACTCGCCAAAAATGGAATCCCGGTGCTGGCGGCATGATGGTGCACTCCATTCAATGCCTCGGAAAAGGCCGCCTTATTGTAGGCATTTCCGCCGCAGGCGCGTTTCGCTCCAGCGACGGCGGAAAAACCTGGTCGCCTTTCAATGGAAACGTTCTCGTAGAGTTTGGGCCGGAAAAATTTCCCGAAGTCGGCCAGTGCGTCCACAAACTGAAAGCGCATCCTCGCAACCCGGATGCGCTCTATCAGCAAAACCATTGCGGCGTCTACCGCGGGGAGTTTGCAGGAGAGAAATGGACCGACATTTCGAAAGGGCTGCCTTCCCGATTCGGCTTCGCTCTAGCCGTTCCCTCCGCTGAAAAAGACACGCTCTTCACGATCCCTATCCTGTCGCCCGAGGAGCGTTACGTTCCCAAAGGTAAGCTTCGTGTGGCGCGCAGCCGCAACGGGGGCAAGACCTGGAAGTTCCTCACCAAGGGCCTGCCTCAGTCCGATGCCTATGATCTCATTCTGCGCGAAGCGATGTCCTCCGATGACCGCGATCCTGCCGGCGTATATTTCGGCACCTCGGGTGGGACACTCTTCCATACTCGGGATGCCGGTGATTCCTGGCACGTTCTCTCGGCGCATCTTCCGCCGATCTATTCTGTAACGGCCGCGCAGCACTAATCTGGCTGTACGTACAACACGCTAATATTGCGGTGGCGCAAGCTCAATTCTCTTTAGGCAGACCAAACGCCACGTACACTCCACCGGAAGCTGATTTGAGATCCTTCCCCCCGCCCGCGGCAATCACGACAAATTGCCTCCCGTGGATCGCGTAGGTCGCTGGCGTCGCGTTTCCCCCAAATGGAAGTGTTGTTTCCCACAGCAACTCTCCGGTCGCTTTGTCGAACGCACGGAATTTTTTGTCAAAGTCGCTCGCCCCGATAAAAACCAGGCCGCCGGCAGTCACCACGGGCCCGCCATAATTCTCCGTTCCGGTATTTTTCAATCCTCTTGCGGCAAGCTCCGGATACTCTCCAAGATTTATTTTCCAAACGTATTCCCCGGTGTTCAGATTGATCGCGTTTAAAGTGCCCCAAGGCGGCGCAATCGCCGGGTACCCCTCCTGATCCAAAAATTTGTGGTAGCCCGTAAACCGGTACTTCATGTCCGGCGGCGGAGGCTCGGAACTTGGCAGTTCCTTGGACTTTCCGCTCATGAGAAAATCCACCAGCGCGTTGAGTTGCCCGTCATCGAAATTCGCGAACGCCGGCATTCTCCCTTTGCCATTTTTTATCGTCGCCCCGATTTGCTGCGCCGACAAGCGGTCTCCCACGCCGACCAGCGAAGGCATCGCCGGCTGCGAGCCCGTCATTTTCTCGCCGTGACAGACGCTGCACTGGCTCATATAGAGCGCCTTGGGACTGTTTTCGCCCGTGTCCGGGGCCAGCGCACCCGTCCAGGCCATTTCGTTTGCGTTTACATAAAGAATCGCCGATTGCGGA
>DATNHU010000046.1:0-3454 GCA_035604795.1 Candidatus Limnocylindrales bacterium | reverse complement strand
GTTGTATTCGCCGAGCTCCGCCGTATCCACCGTTGCCTCCACGGCGCCGACTTCGTTCATGCCGATTTCCGTAACGGCGTTGAACATGCCGGGATAAACTTCCAGTCCCTTCGCGTCAATTACCTTCGCGCCGGAAGGAATTGCGGCGCCCTTGCCTACCGCGGTGATTTTTCCGCCACGGATGACGACGGTTGCTCCATCGATTGGCGGACCAGAGACGGGATACACTTTCGCGCCGGTGATTGCGTAGGACTGTTGCCCCTGAGCCGCGGGCACAAGTGAGAATGCCGCCGCCACGGCGATGGCAATCATCGAGAACGACAATGTTTTCAGTATTTTTTTCATGGCGGTTATTCCTCCCGATCCTGTATCTCGCTGCCGGGTCCGCGGCCACCACTGCGGCCCCCGCGCCCGGCGCCACCCCCACCGGCCTGACGCTCCTTATCCAGGAGCGCTTGCTTTTCTTTGGCCAGAGCCGGACGCCCGGCGATGTCCTTGTCGCGGTCAAAATAGATTCTCCCGTCGATGACGGTCTTCTGAACCACAGCGAAAACGCTGAGAGGATCGTGGTTGTAGATTGCCAGGTCGGCATCCTTTCCCACTTCAATTGAGCCGACTCGCTTTTCAATTCCCAGCTGGATGGCCGGATTGATGGTCACCATCTTCATAGCGTCATCGTGACTCATTCCGCCATACCTCATGGACTTGGCGGCTTCCTGGTTCAGGTGCTGCGCTTCTTCCGCGTCATCTGAATTAATGGAAACAATTACGCCCTTCTGGGTCATGATGGCCGCGTTGTAGGGAATGGCGTCGAAGGCCTCCATTTTGTAGGACCACCAGTCGGAAAATGTGGAGGCACCGGCTCCGTGCTCGGCGATCTCTTTGGCGACTTTGTAGCCCTCCAGAACGTGTTGAAAGGTCCGAACTTTGAAACCGAATTCGTTGGCGACGCGGATGAGCATGAGGATTTCATCCGCGACATAACAGTGCGAGTGGACGTAACGTTTGCCTTCCAGCACTTCAACCAGTGGATCGAGCGTCAAGTCGCGCCGCGGCGGGATTAAGTTGGCCTCACCGGCCGATTTGCGGCGGTTGTAGTCGTCCCATTGCTTCTTGTAGGCAACCGCATCGGTGAAGGCCTGACGGATGACGTCTTCCACTCCCATGCGCGTCGCCGGGTAGCGTCTCACCTGGCCCGGAAGAATGGTTGAGTTCGATCTCTTGGGGTTTTCGCCGAGCGCGAATTTGATTCCCGGAAGCGCGCCTTCAAAAACCAGTTTGTCGGCGGGCTGTCCCCAGCGAAGTTTGATGACTACGGTTTGCCCGCCAATGGCGTTGGCACTGCCATGAAGAATGTTTGCCGAGGTCACGCCGCCCGCAAGATCCCTGTAAATGTCGATATCCTCAGGATTGAGAACATCGAGGATATTGGCCATTGAGGAAACGGAAACGCTGCCCTCGTTCACGCCTCCTTCGATGGCGATATGCGAGTGGCAATCAATGATCCCGGGCATGATAAACTTTCCGGTGGCATCCACGACCGTTGCATCGGACGGGGCTTGAACGTTGGCCCCGACGGCGGCGATTTTGCCATCGCGAACCAAGATCGAGCCGTGCTCGATGGTGCCCTTGGTCACGGTAAGGATGGTCGCGTTCTTAAAGAACATGACGTTGGAAGTGGTTTGCGCGCGGGACGGCCAGGAGCAGACGGCGATGGCGGCCGCCGCGAACGCCCCGATGCAAAGACTCAACGCCAGACTATTTCTTCCGCGCTTCATTGCCGCACCTCTTCCGCGCCGGTTGATGGCCGCCTGCCAGTGAATGAGATCGACATGCCCATGACGTCTATCGTGCCGGTAACTTGGTTGCCGGTAACCGCGCCGCTCAAATTCACATCGGTCGGCGTTCCATTGATTGGAATCTGAATCGAAATTCGGAACTGATTACCGGTGAGTTGGCCACGCAAGATTGGTGCTGTTCCCATCTGCGATGTGAGAGTGCCGGTAATGCTGCCGTCGGCGGCCATTTGTAAATTGGCAGTGGACTGGTCGGGACCATTATCGGTTGTGTAGTAAAACGTCCAATTCCCGGACATGTCCACTCCGCCGGGTGCGCCTCCGCCTCTCCCTGCTCCGGGCGCGGGTTCGGGAGTGGGAGGTGGAATGAATACCTTGCCATCCACAAAAACCCATTTCACTTTGGTCGCATCGGCGAAAATATCTCCGTCGGTCACGACCAGGTTCGCGATTTTGCCCGGCTCGATGCTGCCCAGCCGGTCAGAGACTCCTAAGATTTCGGCCGCGCCGAGTGTCAATGTGCGCAGAGCAACGTCTGCGGGCAGTCCCGCGGCGATGGACTTGCTGACGTTGCGCAAAATGTCTTTGGGACTGGCGATGCCTTCGGAAGCGAAGGCCATCTTCACGCCTGCTTTGTTCAATGCGGCGGGGGTGGAAGGCGCGCGATCGCGGAATCGCAAAGCGCGAAGAGGCTCCGTGTCATCGGCACCGGCGCCACCGCCTCCGCCTGGCGGAGGAACCGGCCAGTTCACATCTACGAATACAGGCACGTGCGCCGCGGCGATAGCGTCGGCCACCAAATATCCTTGTTGCGCGCCGGAGAGAGCCCAGCGAGCGTCCAGCGTCGGCGCCATCTTTAAGGCGCGGAGTATGTCCACGTCCGTATTTCCGGGCCAGAGTACCAATTCCTTGCTATTCAGCGCGTGGCTGATTACCACGTCAGTATGATCGTAGGCGGGGCGCGAATTTCCTTGCGGATGCGCTTCGTAAGTCTGTTGCGCTTGTGCGTACCACTGGGCGTCAATGAAAACCTGGCGCACGTAGGACAGTTGCCCCATTAGCGCGCTTGGGAATCCTTGATATTCGCCGCGGCCGCCCTGAAGGCTAATGGGCAGTGCCGCGGGAGTTTTGACGACCAGCTCCTCAGGGAGATCGGCTTCGCCAAAATCCACAAGGGCTGCTTGTCCGGGGAAATATCCGCCGCGCGGGACGACAAGTGCTGTGGTGAATCCCGCCCCGCGCCAAGTTGCCATGCGAGAATCGTCGGATTTGAGTTGATCCGCGGCGTTCTCCCAAGGAGTCGTCGCTGGGCGATCTTCCGGCCCGCGTGACAGCGGCGCATTCGTAGCGGCTGCTCCGCGGCCTCCTCCGCCACCGCCTCCGCGGCCGCCCGCACCAGCCGCCGGAGCTGCCACCGCTCCCAGACCGACATCTGTCCCGGCGTCAATCAGGCCGGGATAAACGGTCAGCCCTGTGCCATCAATCACCCGGGCTTCCGGTGGAATCGCGATGTTTATGCCCACGGCCTGAATCAGGCCCTTGGCGACGACCACGGTTCCTCCGGCGATCACCGGACCGGAAACGGGCACGATCCGCGCGTTGCGGATGGCGAAATAGGGCGGCTCATCGGCGCGCGCACGCTGCGTTGAATAAACATT
>DATNHU010000045.1:0-3421 GCA_035604795.1 Candidatus Limnocylindrales bacterium | reverse complement strand
GATCCATCCGCGTCCAGAGCTGCGGCTGAATTATGGTAGAGGCCGGCGGCACGCCGCTCGAAAACTGAAGCGACTACCACAACTTTGCGTTCCCGCGCGACCTTGGCCAGCGCTTCAGTCGTTGGCCCCGGAATCGGCTCGGCAAGGGAAAACAGGTCGGCGTCTTCCACGCGACAAAAATATTGCGAGCGGAACAGCTCCTGCAGGCAAATTATCTGGGCCCCGCGCTTCGCGGCTTCGCCGATACGCTCGACGGCACGAGCGAGGTTCGCCGCAGCATCCGTCGAACAGCGCATCTGCACCAGTCCAACTGTGAATTTATCTTGCGCGGCAGGCATCGGCTGGTTTTCTTTCGCTGAATTTCCGGTGATTTGTGGTCTTTACTTCTTGCACCGGAATTTTCCACCATCAATCCGCGCTTTGCAAATGAAAACACCGTAATTTGAAATGATTCTCCCGGCAGGATAGCATTCCAACCGGAGACCAGATGCCGCCTTCTCCACAGCCAACGCCGGATACTTCCCTTCCCGGGGCATCCATACTCGACCTTAATTTCCTGGGTTATTCCGAGGCAATCGCGTCATGTCTTTTGGAAGGCGGTGGCGAACTGGCGCTGGTAGATAGCGGCCCGACCTCTTGCTTGCCAACTTTGCGCGCCAGGCTCGCCGAGCGCGGCCTTCAAGTTGCAGATCTCACTGCTGTCTTACTGACGCACATTCATTTCGATCACGCGGGCGCGGCGGGCACGCTGGTTCGCGAAAACCCTGGCCTGAAAGTGTATGTCCACAATATCGGCGCCAAACACATGGTCAATCCGGAGAGGCTACTGGCCAGCGCCATACGGCTGTACGGCGACGCCATGCAACAAATGTTCGGGGAATTCGTCGCTGTTCCCGCAGAAAATCTGACTGTGCTGGATGGCGGTGAGCAATTGCAGGTCGCGGGCCGCAAGGTGGAAGTGACCTACACTCCGGGCCATGCCAGTCATCACGTCACATTTCTTGATCTGTCCTCTGGGACCGCATTCGTGGGCGACACAACCGGACTGCGTCTTCCTGGACATGGCCTGGTGGCTCCGGTCACCCCTCCGCCGGATATTGACCTCGAAGTTTGGGACCGAAGCCTCGACGAAATCAGTCGCCGCAGGCCGGCGCGCGTTTTTCTGACTCATTTCGGCCCCTATAAGAATGTCGAGGAACACCTGGACCAAACGCGGGAGGGCCTGCATCGCTGGGCGGGTCGCGCCGCAGAAATCATGGCGGCCACAACTGACCACGACGCCCGAATCGCACGATTCGTCAAGGAGTCAGAGGCGGAGATGCACCGAACGCTTCCCGCGGAAATTGCGGCGCGATATGCCAAGGGCGCGAACGCGACATTAAGTTGGTATGGATTGGAGCGTTACTGGCGCAAGCGCGCTGAATCGCAGAGTTGAAATTTCCGGGTGATCCCTACAATCTCAACAGTTGCGCGGCGTTGCCGCCAAGAATGCGCTCCTTCACTTCTTCCGTCACCCGCAAATCGCGGATGCTCTTCAACATTTTTTCGATGCTGCCGATTTGGTGGGGGTAATCGCTCCCTGCCAGGATGTGATCGGGACCGGCGAAGTTGATGGCCAGCTCGATGGCGCGCGGATCAAAATTCACGGTGTCAAAGTAAAACTTCTTCAGGTAGTTGCTCGGCGGCTGAACAATGTGCTCCCGGCACTCTGCGAAGGCACTGTACCCGCGGTCCAGCCGCTCCGCCAAATATGGAATCGCTCCACCAAGATGGCCCAACACCCAGCGGATATCAGGAAACTTTTCGATGATGCCGCTGAAGACCAACCCGGCCGCGGCGAGAGTGGTATCAAACAGGAATCCCACGAGAGGCATTAGCCAGAAATCGGTCATCGCTTCGACGCTGATGGGATTTGTGGGGTGGATATAGAGGACGGCTTCCAGCTCATTGGCCACCTCGTAAAGCCGCATGAAGCGGCCGTCATAGAGCGGCGTGCCATTTACATTGCTGAACAGCATGGCCCCAGCGAAGTGGAGCTGCTCGACACAGCGTCGCAACTCGGTGACAGAGGACGCGGGATCATTCAATGGAAGAGTGCCCAGCGCGGCGAACCGCCCTTTCTTTTCCGCCACAACCTTTGCGAAGGCATCATTAACAAGTTGCGCCAAACGCACAGCTGCAGCGGGTTCTTCCACATGCGTTCCGGGCGTAGTCAGAGTAATCACTTGCGTATCCACGCCGGCCTCGCGCAACACCTGTTCGCGGTAGTCAATGTCGCGATGGCCCGGCACAACCACGTTGTAATCGCCGGGATAATGGATCACAGGATTGTCGGCGGCATCGCGCGTGATGCGCACCGCGCTGGGGCCGCGCTCAAGCGCGTCGAGATATGCCGGAGGATAGTAGTGATTGTGAAAATCTATTATGGCCATGTTCGGTTATGTTCTCCCCAGAGCGCCTGCTAAGGATTCCCACCACTCAATGGCGGCACCGGAGGCCTCTTTTCCTGTTTAGTTCCTTCACCCGCGCCGGACCCACCCGAAGAGGCGGGAGCGGCGTCTGAGGATAACGGAGGCTCGTTCTCACGTTCAAGTTCCCGCAAGTAACCCGGGCGCGTATGGCGGTAATGATCCGCAGGCACCTTGCCGGTAATCCATGCCAAGTCCATCGGATAAACGTCGGGGTCGAATATAACCATATAGAAGTGCCACAAGAGAATCGAGAAGGTGGCCAGTATGGCTTCGTAGAAGTGGATGGCGGTGGAGGCGTCGGAAACCCACTTGGGAAAATGGCGCAACGTGAAATTGTTGAACCAGAGAAGGAAACCCGTCAGCGTCATTACCACCGCGCCCCACAGAAATGCCCAATACTCCATTTTCTCCGCGTAATTGAACTTGCCGAAGGTCGGCACGCGATCTGTCAATCCGAGGTTATAACGGATGACGTCGACCATTTCGCCCAAATCCCCAAACTTCGGCAGCATGTGCTTTACAAACGCGCGGTCGCGCCGGCTCACGGCCAAATGGATAATATGGTAGAGCGTGGAGGCAATCAAAACGATCGCGGCGGCGCGATGGAGTGTGCCGCGAAAGGCGAAGCGCGATTCCAACATGATCAGGGGGCTGGCCCACCACGAATCAGGATACTTCAAGGCGAACCCGGTTATGACCAGCGTGGGGAAACTCAAAACAACACCCCAATGGGCGATACGGAAATAGATGTTCATCCGCACGACCCTTTCAGGACTTATTTGTTTGGGCCGCTGCCGGACCAACTTTGAGAGAAAGTCCGTGAAATTGTGAAGGACCATGAACCCCAAAGTGAGAGGAATCAGAGTCCAGTAAATCCAACGAATCCACTTCACCACCGGGTGCGCCGGGCCGCTGGCAGTCAGGACGTGGACAGGTCCGATGGCAAAGCT
>DATNHU010000044.1:0-4259 GCA_035604795.1 Candidatus Limnocylindrales bacterium | reverse complement strand
GGCCACGCCCATGCCAGTGGTCGCGGCGTTTTTCCTGTTTGTGAGCCTCTCCTCAATGGGTCTGCCAATCCTTAACGGCTTCGTCGGCGAATTCCTCATCCTGATTGGCACTTACGAGCATCATGCGATGTGGTCTTCCATCGCCGCGATTGGCGTGATTTTCTCCGCGCTCTATTTGCTCTGGGCCTACCAGCGGACCTTCTTCGGCGAGGTAACCAACGAAAAGAACCGCGCTCTGCCTGACGCGAGCGCGCGTGAGCGCGGCCTGTTGTGGGTGTTGGCGGCATTCATTCTTTTCATGGGAGTCGCCTCGCCACTCTTCACCAGCCGGACAGAAATCACCGTGCGCCAGGTTTTGGACCAGATGCAACGGCCCGACAAAACCCAGCCCGTCGACGCACTACTCCATAAACCGGCAAAAATTGAAAAGGGAGATGCTTCGGCGCTTTATGTTCCTGCGCCAAACGGCCCGATTTCAGTTCCGGCAAAGGGAGCGCACTAATTGTTCCCCTCCACTCAAGACCTGATGCGTATCGCGCCCGAAATTGTTCTCTGCGCCATGGGCATGATCGTGATGGTCGTCGAACCTTTTGCCGGCAAGGGTGGAAGACGCGTACTCGATGTTTTGGCCGCATTGGGGGCGGCCGGAGCGCTCGCGGCTGTCTGGCTCCCCGCACACCACATTGGGGTGGCATTTTCCTCCTTGCTGAAAGTGGATGAGTTCAGTGTTTTTTTCCGCGTACTGACAGGCGCCGTGGCCCTTTTCGTTATTCTGGCCTCACCCAGCTATCTCGATCGTGAAGGCCTGCCCCACGGCGAATTTTTTGCGCTGGTCCTTTTCGCAACGGCAGGCATGGGGGTGATGGCCAGCGCGCAGGAGTTGATCACCGCGTTCATCGGCCTGGAAATCAGCTCCATCTCCAGCTATATCCTGGCAAGCTACCGCCGCGACGTGGCGCGCTCCAACGAAGCCGCAATGAAGTACTTCCTTCTGGGCTCATTCGCCACGGCCTTTTTCCTTTATGGGATCGCGCTGATCTATGGCGCTACGGGAACCACGATTCTCCCTCGCATTGATGCCGGAATCACGCAGACCATGCTGCTCGCTCTCGGCCTGGCGCTGGTTTTTGTCGGATTTGCATTCAAGGTCGCCGCCGTTCCCTTCCAGCTTTGGACGCCCGACGTATACGAAGGCGCCCCCACTCCTGTTACCGCGCTGCTTTCCTCCGGGCCGAAAGCCGCAGGTTTCGCTTTGCTGCTGCGAATTTTCGTGACCGTGGACCATGCGAATGACTTGTGGTTCTGGGCCATCTGGGTTGCCGCCGCGCTTACCATGACCGTCGGGAACCTCACCGCTCTTGTTCAGACCAACGTGAAGCGCATGCTGGCCTACAGCTCCGTTGCACACGCCGGTTACATCCTGGTGGCCTTCGCCGCGCGCAACACCATTGGCACCGCGGCAGTCCTTTTCTACCTTGCCAGCTATGCCCTGATGAAAGTAGGCGCGTTCACGGCCCTTTCATGGCTGGGCGGCGCGGGTGAACACCATCTGGAGCTGGACGATTACGCGGGCCTGGCGCGCAAGCGGCCCATCTCGGCAGCCTGCTTTTCTTTTTTCCTGCTTTCCTTGCTGGGGATGCCGGTAACCGCAGGCTTTCTCGGGAAGTTCTATATTCTGAACGCCGCACTGCACTCGCACCTGGTCTGGCTCTCAATCATTTTGGCCATCAACAGCATCATCGGCGCGTTCTATTATTTGCGTGTGATTGTGTTGATGTACATGCGTGAACCCCAGCGCGAATTCCCTGCCGAGCGCATTCCTTTTGGCGTTGCCGCGGTGCTCACTCTAGCAGCTGCGGGGACGCTTTATCTTGGAGTGTTCCCCAACTACGTGATCAATTACGCCATACAGGCCGCTGCCCTGCTACGCTGATCCAGCCAAGTAAATAGCATCTCGCAAATAAAACGGCCCCGATGATATCCACCGGGGCCGCGATAGCCATCGAAACTGTATTGCGCCGACTTATCCCTTGAAGATGAGCGTGAAAATGATCACCAGCGTAAACAACGCGAGCGTTTCAACGAACACGAGCCCCAGAATCATCGACGCGCGGATCGCATCAGCCGCTCCGGGATTTCGCGCCATTCCCGTGCAAGCGGCGGCTCCGATCTGCGACTGGGCATATCCGCAACCCGCTGCTGCGATCGCCATTCCGAACCCGCCCGCAAGTGCCAGCCAGTTTGGCCCGGCGACCGGCGTAGCGCCGCCCGTCTGAGCAAACACGCCCGGAGCCACAAGCAAAATTGCCATGGCCACCAGAATTACAGTTGCTACTTTCTTCATATCTTGCTCCTTGCTATGAACTTGCCGCCAGGAGGTGGTTCACGGACACTCGTAATTCATCCGAGCTCACACTGTATCGGCAATCATGCCATATGAATGCGCCTCAATGCCCTTCCGACACCGCCATGCCCAGATAAATCGCGGGCAAAACGGTGAACACGTACGTCTGAATGACGGTCACGAAAATATGAAGTCCGATAAATGCAATGGGGATCAGTGCCGGAAAAATTCCGATAACCACAGCTGCAGCCGGAAACTTCCCCCAAACGGCAATCGTGGGACGCAATAGTAATCCAAGAAAGATCACATAGATCAATTCGCTCGAAAACATGTTGGCCCACAAACGAACGGTGAGCGAGAGAATCCGGGCCGTGGTGCTGATGATTTCGACAGGCAGGAGCAACGGGGCAAGAAATAAATCGGGTCCCGCGAATTGTTTTATATATCCGCCAAGACCGTGCGCGCGAAACCCTTGGTAGTTGAAATAAACAAACGTGAGCAGTGCGCAGGCCAGCGGAACTGTTTTTTCGCCGGTTGGCGAGGAGAGCGTGGGAACCACGCCCAAAAGACCGCATACCAGAACGAAGACCGAAACGGACCCAACGAACGGAATGAATTTCCGGCCCCCGTGGTGCGGGATATTCTCGTCCAGCAAGTCGCGGATGCCGAATTTCAAAGGATTGGTCAGCAGCATTTCGCAGGCCTGCTGAAATCCGCCTGGCCGTTCCACGGATAGCCTGCTCTTCAAATAAAGCGCGCCAATCGCGACAAGGACAAATGCAATTAGCTCCATGGCCACGTGTTCAGGAATCGGCGTCGCGGGATTGTTCGGCTTAATGTGCAGCGCGTTCAGCAGCGCCAAAGCGGGGCCGCCCAGCAACTTATTCAGCAAAACTGTGAACCAGGATATGTGTGGTTCCATTCCCTATTCCGTGCGCCCCACAATTTCGTAAACGCTTTCCGCCATCACCGCCGCGCCCAGGGCACACAGACCCGCAAGCATGCTCACAACCGGGATGCGAAAAATCGCCCACGCAGTATACAACAAAACGGCGATAAGACCGTAACGGCCGAAGAGCTTCACCCAGATCCACAACGAGATGCGCGGTCGTGGCTCCCCAGCTTGAGCGCGGGCCACGCGCGCCACGGCGCCAACACCTTGTTCGAACCAGCGGAAGTTGATCCAGGCGAGCAGGGCGCCCAATAAAATGCCCGTTCCCCAGCGCCAGAAGCCCGCCAGCGCGACAACGGCGGCGGCCACGGCGCCGATGCTCAGTGTGAGCCGGGCAATGCGCCGTTGGGCGCGCGCAAACCACTCAGGACTTCGAACGCTTGTCTCCACCGCCGTCACTTTTCAGGACGCGCCGGATCACGTCGCGCACCCCGGTTCCAAATCCCACAAACCCCAGGGCAATCATCAACCAAGGGAAAGTGTGAAGCCACCTGTCCAGCAAGTATCCCCCGCCGCCGCCGACCAGCATGGCAATCACCATAACCAAGGGCAACTCCAGAGCGCCTGCGGATTGGGCCCCCCAATTCTGACTAGATCTATTTGCCGGTTCGGTCTGATTCGGAGAGGGTTTTTCGACTGACATTTTTCCGCAACTGCGAATTATCGCCCAAGTGGGCCAAATGGAAGGAATAGCGAATAATTCGCAAGCCGGATGAACGGCTCGGGATAAATGCCCGCGCCAAGAACAAGCGCCGCGCAAACCGTGAGCGCGACGGTTTGGCCGGTGGTGACAACCACTTTGACCGGGTCGCTGCTTTCACGCAGGAAGGCGTGCACGATGACGCGGAAGTAATAATAAAGCGCGGGAACCACGTAAAGCGCAGCGAAAATTGCCAAATAATAATGCCCGGTCTGAAGCAGCGCGAGGAAGATGAAATATTTGCCCAGAAATCCCGCAGTGGG
>DATNHU010000043.1:0-3489 GCA_035604795.1 Candidatus Limnocylindrales bacterium | reverse complement strand
TTAATTCCCGCCGCGACATACGTAGCCGTGGCCAGATCGAAAACGCGCAACAGATAAAATCCCGCCAGCAGGCATCCGAACACCGCGCCAACCGTATTGGCTCCGTACATCATCCCCAGCCACGAAACCCCTCGCGGAGTTGACTGCAGCCACCGCGCCATAGCCGGCAACGACGCTCCCATCAGGATTGTGGGAGGCAGCAGGCAAATGGCGCAGACGATGGCGCGCAGAATCATGGCCGGAAAACCGTGGCCCACCGCGGAAACGTAAATCCAATCCACCAGAGGAATTCCAATGCGCGCCAGAATGCCGCATATGCCAATACCCAATTCAATTGAGGCATAAACTGTCAGCGGGTGATATTTCCTGCGAGCCAGGATTCGCGGAAGGGCCAGGCTTCCCAGGCACAAGCCGCCCATGAACGTTGCCAGCAAAACACCCAGTGAAATTGCAGTCGAGCCGATAACCAACTGGAGCAATTGGTACCAGACAATTTCATAAATCAAAGCCGAGCAACCGCTGCCCGCGAACAAAATCAGGAGCAGCGGCAGATAGCGGGCCGCGTCGAATGCCGGCGGTGCAGGATTCTCTTTCGGTCGAGACTGAATCTTCTTCTTTTTCATTTGAGCAGCGCACACTTTTTTAACCCGCTCCGGCGTATCGGAGCTCGCTACGGTGCGTGCGGGCAGGCCACACTAACATACCTTCCAAATAGGCGAAACGCGGGCGGACTAAATTTGGTGGCGTGAAATGGTAGAGTCCCCGAACCTGTACGGGGACTCTGTCATTTGACCTGGTGACTCGTTGTGCCGGCCGAATTTGTGATTGCCAAACTATTCTTCGTGCGCCAGAGGCTTGCCGTCTGGCCCAACCTGGATTTCCGATTTCTTGGCGCCGTTTTGAACGACAGCTTCGTAGGCCACGAGCTTGCCCTTCTTGGTGAGCGTCTCGACTCTTGTGATTTTGCCCGCGCCGGCCTTTTTCTTTAACCCATCTTGTACCGCTGCGGACAGGGAGTCGAAAGCCACCTCATCCTCGACTTCGAGGACCGAGCCCTTGGGATCAAAAGAGACGTCCCGATTCTTGCCATTGACGGTGAGTTGGGCCTCATAAATCGTCTGGCCATTTTCTCTTTCGGTTGAAAAACCGCGCACAGTCGCCCCTTGGGACTGTTCGTCCACTGCTTTCTGCACAGCGGCAGGGAGATCCGACTTATTGATCTTCTTTTCCTGAGTGAATCCTGGAATCGCGAGGAAGAGCGATACAAAGCCTGCAGCAAGGATTGTTCTAGACCTATTCAATGGTTCCTCCTTCGATTCGATCCCGAGAATGTTGAATTCGCCGCGCTCCGGGACTGAAAACGAATCCCGGAGCGCGACAAATCCTCAAGCCTCCGACTAACGGCCGTAAACGAGCAGCGTGAATGTGCCGGGAATCATCGGCGCGCGTCCTCCGCGGCCGGGAGGAGCTCCCGCGGGCGGCGCGGCCGGCGGCCCGAATTCCGCAGTGACTGTGTAGAGGTTGTGGTTCGACGTGTCCACGGCCATGGTGCGAGCTCTCGCAAGCGTCTTGATGTTCTCCACTACGGAGTAATTGCCGTTGGCATCGGCCTTGGCCACGGTGATCGCTCCATCGCCGCTGCCGGTGGAGGCAAACGCGTAGCCCAGCCCGGGATCGAATCCATCCGCGTCCACTCCGTCAGCGATGGGCACACTGCCCACGACCTTGCCATTGGTGTAGTCCATGAACACCATCACTTTGTCGCACCCAATGATCAAGTGCTTGCGTGCGGTGTCGATGGCCTGTCCGGAGGGACCTTCGCACCCGGCGATCGGCCATGTATTCAGCACCTGAAGAGTCTTGGAATCGAATTCCAGGATTGAGTTTTTGTCTTCGAGATTTACGAAGACATGTCCAGCTCCGTCCGGCGACGGCGTCTCCGGCCTTCCGCCGAGAGCAACGGTACCTGCAATTTCACCGGTCTTGGCGTCAATCGCGGTAGCGTCCTTGCTTCCGCCGTTCATGGTGAAGATTCTCTTGGACGCGGGGTCGTAGATAATTGCGTCAGGGTTCTGGCCCTGGATCTTGATTTCAGAAATTGTCGCCAGAGTCTTCGGATCGAACGCCGTCACCGATCCGCCGCGCCCATTGCTGGTGTAACCGCGGTTGAATTCCGCTGCAATGGCTACTCCATGCACTCCCGCCGTATTCGGAATATCGCCCAGGATCTTGCCGGCCGAATCCGTCACCATCACGTGCGTGCCACGAGAAATATATACGTGATGCGTGTCGGGGTCGGCGTAAACGTAATCCCACCCTCCTTCGCCTCCCAGAACAACCTTGGCCACTTGATGGTATCCCGCGGCTTGCGGCGCGGGAGCCGAGAAGCTCGTCAGCGACGCGCCCAGCGCAAATGCCGCCACCGCCGCGCAAATCAAAACGTTCCGAAATTGCTTTCCTTCCATTCAGCACCTCCAGTGCTTTACTTTTCCGACCATTTGGTTTTCATCCCCGCAAAAAATTCCCATTCAATCTGTGCATCCAGCGCGCGCCATCTGGGCGCGGCCCCCGATTGTGAAATACGGTAGACACCGTTACATTAAGACTCGCTTAAGCCCCATAACCTAAAGTGTATGGGGACCGGGCGGTAGTCGGGCAGGTTTGCAATGCGAGTTTTGGTGGTGGAAGACGAGAAGCGGCTGGCCGATAACATTGCGCAGGGCTTGCGCGATGGCGCGGGTTACGCGGTAGATCAAGCCGCGGACGGCGAGGAAGCGCTTTTCATGGCCGCGTCCGTTGAGTACGACCTGATCGTCCTCGACCTGATGATTCCCAAGCGCAGTGGCCTGGAGGTGGTGAAAACTCTTCGAGGCAAAAGCAAAGTTACCCCGGTTCTGGTTCTCACGGCGCGCGACGAACAGGAGTCCATTGTTTCCTTGCTGAATGCCGGTGCCGATGATTACGTCACCAAGCCCTTCGATCTGGGTGAGCTTTTGGCACGAGCCAAAGCCGTTATCCGCCGCGGAAAGGGGCAGTCAGCGCCGGTGCTTCGAGTGGAGGATTTGGAAGTGGACTCTGCGCGCAGGTCCGTCCGGCGAGGTAAGCGGGAGATTTCCCTGACCCCCATGGAGTACCGCGTTCTTGAATACCTGGCCCATCGCCAGGGCATCGTGGTGTCGCAGACGGAACTGCTCGAACACCTTTATGATTACAATTGGGAGAAATTCAGCAACGTGATTGAAGTTTACATTTCTGGATTGCGGCGAAAAATTGACGATGGATTTTCGGAGCGGTTGATCCACACACTACGCGGGCACGGGTACGTTCTGCGCCGTGACGAAAGCGGGAAGAAAAAATGAAACCGCGGTCACTCGCGGCCCGAATTGTTGCCGGCATCGTGTGCCTGCATCTCTTGCTGACGGCGCTCCTGGTTGCTTTGGGAGTGTATGTGGCTCGCACCGAGTTGCTGTCCGCATTTGACGTAAGCCT
>DATNHU010000042.1:0-7269 GCA_035604795.1 Candidatus Limnocylindrales bacterium | reverse complement strand
CGTTCCGACATTCTGAGATCCGAATCGGAACGAGCTTCTTCACAAGTTTCATACAATCTTTGAATTAGATCCCGGAAGTGACAGACAGGAAAGGGGAATTGCTCCCAAATAATCCGAAGAGAATCGGCATAGTTCGTGCATATCGGAATGCGGGCGCATCCCGATGACGACCCAAACCAGACAGTGAGTGAGGGGGAAGGGGCTTGCTCATTGAATGGCGCAGGTCGTTCCCACCTGCCTCTGAGAGGGAAGCTGGATGGATGACCCCACGCCCCGGCACATAAAAGCCGGGAAACGGGATGTGCTTTGAGAGGCTCCTGTCCCAAGCAGGAGCCTCTCGTCTTTCATGGCGTGATTTTCGTGTTGGAATTGACCTGCGCAATTTAGGCCAGACCATCGGCCACAGGGATCCTGGCCTCCCGCAAGACATGCGCCACCTCGGTCGCGCGGAGCCGCGAGGCATCGTACTCAAATCGAATGGATTGCCCCGAAGCATCCACATGGAATTTCCTCAGTCCATAAGTGTTGGCAAATTCTGCAAGGGAATGTAGTTGCGCCGGGGTCAACGGGGCCTGCAATTTAAATCCAATTTCAACCAGAGTCATAGGTCGACATTATAGCAGCCAGGGTGTGACCTGTCCGCGCAGGACTCGCCGGGCTTGACAATCGGGCCTGCGTTATATACCTTATAGGGGTATACGCTATATGGGAGGGCGCGGATGAAGACCAGGGATTTGAAGAAGCCGGTCACCGGAAAAAATAAAACCGAATCGGCAAACTGTGGGTGTGACACCGGACGCGGGGTTCGAATGGCGGTAGCCGTCGACCCCGAAATCAAGGCCAGCAATCAGCGGCGCTTGAATCGAATTGAGGGCCAAATTCGGGGATTGCAACGGATGGTAAGCGAAGATCGCTACTGCGCCGACATTTTGACTCAGATTGCCTCCGTGCAGGAGGCGCTCAGCGGGGTGGGGCGGCAACTGTTGCGGAACCATCTCCGTCATTGTGCTGCTCAAGCGATTCGCAGCGGCACGCCCGCGCAGGCGGAGGCCATGTACGACGAATTGTTGGGCCTCCTGAGCCGAAAAATAGGCTGACCCGAAAAATATTTCGTTGGCGAGATCAATTTGCGAACATTAAAGGAATCACCGATGGAACAGAACGTAATCCCCACGGAGCGCGATCCGGTTTGCGGGATGCAGGTTGATCCCGCGAGCCTTAAGCCGCGCGCTGACCATGGAGGGCGCACTTTTTATTTCTGCTGCAATGGCTGCGCGCAGAAATTCACCGCCGATCCTGAGAAATATCTCGCGCCCAAGCCGGTCGCCAGCGCCCCAACAAATAAATTTGTTGGTATCTCCTCACTTGGCACGCCGAAACCGGCGAACCTAATTTCCGCCAAATCTCCGGCGCCGAAGAGTGCGTCTCCAAATTTTCCTTCCCGCGAAATCGAATACACCTGCCCGATGCATCCCGAGGTCCGCGAAAAAGTCGCGCCTGGAAAAACCCCTCCTCCGTGTCCGGATTGCGGCATGGGTCTCGATCCCGTGGAATTGGGAACTAGTCCAGCGGCCGCGAAAACTGAATTTGTCTGCCCAATGCACCCGGAAATAGTCCGTGACGTGCCCGGGGCTTGCCCGATCTGCGGCATGGCGTTGGAGTCCCGCGTCGCCACACTCGCCGAACCAGCCAACGCTGAATTGATTTCAATGACGCGGCGCCTCTGGGCCAATGTTGCTCTCGCCGTGGCGGTATTTTTTCTGACCATGTCGGACCTGATCCCCGGGCAGCCCGTTCAACACTTTCTAGGAATGAAGGCCGTCACCTGGATTGAGTTTTTGTTGTCCACTCCGGTGGTGTTGTGGGGCGGGTGGCCGTTCTTCGAGCGTGGCGCAATTTCAATTGTTCGTTGGAAGCTGAACATGTTCACGCTGATTGCCATTGGAACCGGAGCGGCATACGGCTTCAGCGTAGTCGCGGCAATCGCGCCCGGAATTTTCCCCGCGGAATTCCGTGAAGCCGATGGCCACGTCGCAATTTATTTTGAGGCCGCCGCAATCATCACCACTCTCGTCCTGCTCGGCCAGGTGCTCGAGCTTCGAGCGCGCAGCCGCACCAGCGGAGCGATCCGCGCCCTGCTCGGCCTGCAGCCCAAAACCGCTCGCCGCATTGGCGCAAATGGCGATGAGCGGGACGTTCCTCTCGACGCCGTTCAGCCCGGCGACAAACTCCGCGTCCGCCCGGGGGAGAAAATTCCCGTGGATGGCATCGTCCTCGACGGCGGTAGCTCCGTGGACGAATCCATGATCACGGGCGAATCAATCCCGGTTGAAAAAATCGCCAACGATCGTGTGACCGCGGGAACGCTAAACGCTACAGGCAGTTTTGTGATGCGCGCCGAGCGCGTGGGCCGCGAAACTCTTCTCGCGCAAATCGTGCGCATGGTCGGCGAGGCGCAGCGCAGCCGCGCGCCCATTCAGCGCCTGGCCGACGTCGTCGCTTCCTATTTCGTTCCCGCGGTCATCGCCGCATCCGCCGCAACATTCATCATCTGGGCGCTCTGGGGACCGCAGCCCAAGCTCGCGCACGCCATCGTCAACGCCGTCGCGGTGCTCATCATCGCATGTCCGTGTGCGCTCGGCCTCGCCACGCCCATGTCCATCATGGTCGGCACTGGCCGCGGCGCAAGCGCGGGCGTGCTCATCAAGAACGCCGAAGCGCTCGAGATCCTCGAGAAAGTGGACACGCTCGTTCTCGACAAAACCGGGACGCTCACCGAAGGCAAGCCCAGTGTCGCCAAAATTATTCCGTTCGGCGCGCGCACCGCGGACGAAACATTGCGCCTCGCCGCGAGCCTCGAACGCGCCAGCGAACATCCTCTCGCCGCGGCAATTCTCGCCGCCGCGCGCGAGAAGGGAATTGCGCTCTCCGATGTGACGAACTTTCGCGCCATCGCCGGACGAGGCATTTCCGGCGTCGTGGCTTCATCGACCGGTGTTGCTCCTGCGCAAAATGTCGCCCCGCCTCAAAATGTTTTCCTCGGCAACGCCGCGTTCATGGGCGAAATGAAAATCGCGCTCGGCGCGGCCACATCCAACGCCGAATCGTTGCGCAGCGAAGGCCAAACTGTCGTGTTCCTCTCATCAGCCACCGAACTTCTCGGCATCATCTCCGTCGACGACCCCATCAAATCCACCACTCCCGAAGCGCTGCAAAAGTTGCGCGCCGACGGCCTGCGCATCGTGATGATTACGGGCGACAGCCGCACTACCGCCGAAGTTGTCGCCCGCCGCCTCGGCATTGAAGAAGTCCATTCCGAAGTTCATCCCGATAAAAAACAGGAAATTATTCGGTCGCTCGTCGCGCAGGGCCGCACCGTGGCCATGGCCGGCGACGGCATCAATGACGCGCCCGCGCTCGCAGCCGCCAGCGTTGGCATCGCCATGGGTACAGGAACCGACGTAGCCATTGAAAGCGCGGGCATCACACTGCTGCGCGGCGATCTGCGCGGCATCGTCCGCGCCCGCAAGCTCAGCCGGGCCACTATGCGCAACATCCGCCAGAATCTTTTCTTCGCCTTCATCTACAACGTCCTCGGAGTCCCGCTGGCCGCGGGCGCGCTCTATCCGTTTTTCGGTTTGCTCCTGAATCCCATGATCGCCAGCGCCGCCATGAGCTTCAGCTCGGTCTCGGTCATCTCGAACGCCCTCCGCCTGCGTAGGGTGGCACTCTGAAGCGGACAACCTGAAGGTTGCCCCTTCGAAAGTCTGTGCGTCCCGCTTCCTCGTATTGAAATGACGGCCGCACTCAGTCGCGATCTGATTCTGATGGAGCTTTCGTAGGGGCATCCATACCCGGAAGGCCAAGTATGGGAGGATGAGTGTGGGTGAGGTGCGGCCGCTGGAGCTGATTGAGATACGAGCCGGTCTGGACCCAGCGGTGACCAGCCCATCGTCTGGTTTCGTTTCACCTGCAGTTTCTTGCCTTTACGGCGTGACGGTTAGGTGCGCAGTACTATTGACCTGAACAATATAGGACCCTAGGATCAGGGGACCTTAGTACTGAGTTCAGGCAGAGCGGACCTTAGTATTGAGGTCAGGCGAAGTGTGTTGCCGGCGGCCCTCTTACGACAGAGTCATTGGACACGCTGCCGCCAAGGACGTTGCGCGGGGAGAGTAAGGTTTTGACTGTATCAAGCGACATTGCACGGGAAGCGAGATTCCAGAGTAAGCGCCGGGGCGTCCGCGTGAATTCGCGGGTTCCCGTCAGCTTTGCCTGGCAAGCCGAAGGCGACCAACAGCAGTTGGAAGCTCACACGCGCGTTGTCGGCCCCTATGGCTGCCTCGCCGTCATCCCCAGGGAGTTCTCAGTTGAGCAGCAGCTCGAAGTTTTCAATCGCGCCAACCACCGTTCCAACCCGGCCGTAATCGTTTGGAAGGGGAATGAACGCGTGGAAGGGTGGGAATACGGCATCGAGCTGATCGAACCCGACATGGATTTCTGGGGCTTGGAACTCTGAATTGCTTGAGGGCCCTCTGAACAACCCCCCGAAGCCTCGTACCAAAGATTCCTCTATCGGGCGTGGGAGTCCGCTGGCCACCGAGGAACGACGCCGCAGTCAGCGGGTGATGATTCGCGTAGCGGTGACGCTGCACCTCGAGTTGGGAGGCAAACCCGTCAAGTTGGAGGCATTCACCGTGGCTGTAA
This sequence comes from Candidatus Limnocylindrales bacterium, assembly GCA_035604795.1. Classification (GTDB taxonomy): domain Bacteria; phylum Acidobacteriota; class Terriglobia; order Acidiferrales; family UBA7541; genus DASTCZ01. The sequence continues at coordinate 2,562 of DATNHU010000042.1, read as the reverse complement.
ACATCCATGGAGCAATGGTTTGCGCCCCGCAAAATCTTCCCATGGATTCGAAGGTTGAAATCGAGAACAAGGTTACGCTGGGGCGAAAGACGGCCCGCGTTGTGCGACAGCCTCAAAGCTCCCCCGAAGGCTATTTGATTCCCGTGGAATTTGAGACCCCCTCCCACGATTTTTGGCACATATCATTTCCGCCCTCCGACTGGAACCCGCCCGATTCCTGATTGGCCGGCGAGCGAAAGTCGCGCGGCGGTTGGACAGCCAATTCCTGATTCAAATCGTGAAGACCATCGGGCTCGACTCGCAACTCGATCCCGCATACATCCCTGCCCTAAATTTCCAGCCCGCGCCGAAACATTTCCATTTTGTAAGTGTTTGCTAACGCTAAGGGGGACTCCATTGATATTTAGGGCTACCTTGTGCGAAATTAATGTTTGTTCGGGGGGAACCTTTAGACATAATACAGCATCCTAGGGTCGTTACCGAAGAAGTAAACGAAAATCCAACGGAAATGATCCGGGTTCATTTTAGAGAAGCGGGCTCCGCGGTAAAAAGTCGGTGAATTCAAAGTCTTCTTGGGGGACTTCAATGCAAAATCGATGGTCGTCAGCGATTAAGGTTAGCCTTGTTTTCTTTTCGCTTCTTATTTGTTCACTGAGCCTTTCGGCTCAGTCGCAGAATACGCGCACCCCGCTCATCCAGTCTGCGGTGGACGAGGGCAACCTAACGACACTCAAAGGGAACGTGCACCCGCTTGCGAACGCCAAATTTGACCAGGGTGCGGCGCCGGACAGTTTGCTGATGGACAGGATGTTGCTGGTCCTGAAGCGCAGCTCCACGGATGAGGCCGCGCTGCGGAAGCTGGAAGATGACCAGCAGTCGAAGTCATCACCGAATTTCCATAACTGGCTGACACCCGAACAATTTGGCACACAGTTTGGCATTACCGACGCAGACCTTCAAATTGTGACCGCCTGGCTGCAATCGAAGGGGTTTCAAGTGAATCGCGTGGCCGCGGGAAGAATGGTCATTGAGTTTTCTGGAACCGCGGGGCAGGTTCACAGCGTCTTCCATACGGAAATTCACAAGTATGTGGTCAACGGAGAATCGCATTGGGCCAACGCAAGCGATCCGCAGATTCCGACAGCGCTTACTCCGGTGATCGCGGGCGTCAACTCCATGCACAACTTCCACCACAAGTCCATGATTCACACCGGACGACCCCTGCCGATACCGCAAACTTCAGGCAAAGGCACGCCACAACTGACGGTGACTCCCTGCGACATCAACACCGCCTTCGAAAATCCGATATTCAACCATACCTGCTTTGGGCTGGGGCCCGCTGATTTTGCGAAGATCTATAACATTCCGGCAGCGGCCACAGGAGCCGGCCAAACTATTGCTATCGTGAATGATTCCAATATTTGCACGGGGAGTCCGCTTCCGACGGGATGCACCGTGGACGACGTTGCGGCCTTTCGGACCTTTTTCGGACTGGCGGGCAATAATACGAAAGTCATTATCGACGGGATTGATCCCGGGCTGAGTGGTGATGAGGTCGAAGCCATCCTGGACACGGAATGGTCCGGCGCGGTCGCTCCCGCTGCGACGATTGACCTGGTGATTGCGGCGAATACGGAAAGCTCCTCGGGAATAGACCTTGCCGCCGAGCACGTTGTGGACGGTAATCTGGCGCCAGTGATGAGCACCAGCTTTGGGAGTTGTGAAGCGTTTCTGGGTAGTGGCGGAAATGCCTTTTGGGCCACGATTTGGGAACAAGCAGCTGCACAGGGCATCTCCGCCTTCGTATCTGCCGGCGATTCTGGATCGGCAAATTGCGACGGCTTCGAAACCGCGGCCATCAACGGTACCTTCGTCAACGGAATCGCCTCGACACCCTTCGATGTGGCTGTCGGCGGCACCGATTTTGATTACAATGCCACCGGATATCCCGGGACGTTTTGGAATACGACAGCCACAACCGGACTTTCAGCAAAATCCTACATCCCTGAAACTCCCTGGAACGATTCGTGCGGACAATTACCTAATTTTGGTACTTGTAACCCGCCTGCTCAGCCGTTCCTGCAAAATATTTCGGCAGGAGGGGGAGGCCCAAGCAATTGCGCCGTTGTAAGCGGAGGCGTCTGCACCCAGGCCTATAGCAAACCTCCGTGGCAGGTGGCAACTGGTGTACCAAGTGACGGATTCCGTGATCTTCCGGATGCCTCCCTTTTTGCGGCGCCCGGAACTGTAAGCAATAGCTTCTACCCAATTTGCGAAGCCGATTTCAATCCGGGAGTTCCCTCATGTACCAACGCCGCGGGAGCGGTATTTATTCCTGTGGGCGGAACTTCCGCGTCTACGCCCTCTATGGCGGGAATTCTGGCCCTGGTGAACCAGGCCATGGTTACCGCAGGTAAGAGTTCGCGTCAAGGTAATCCGAATTATGTTATGTACCCCTTATTTGCAACGGAAACCCTTGCGAACTGCAATTCCTCAACAACCCCGGCAGGCACCTGCGTTTTCAACGATGTGACCAAAGGCACGAATTCGGTGGCTTGCGTG
>DATNHU010000041.1:0-3622 GCA_035604795.1 Candidatus Limnocylindrales bacterium | reverse complement strand
TTTCGCGAGAGGCACGTCGAAAAAGAAAAGGGTCTTGTCCGTTTCCATCTCTTTCAAATCCGGAACGTAAATCTTTGCCGATTTTATGTAATCAAACTCGCCCCCAAGATCAAAATAAAGGAAGCCGTTCACAGTGCCCTTCGGAGGGATCAAGTCCGTCGCTAATTGATTTTCCCTAATTAGGGCGGTCATTTCGTTCATTTGCTTATTGGGCTTGCCGCCGCCAATGGGAAGAGAGAGCCTCCGCGATTTCTTGGCGCCGCTTTGGTTCAGAATGTAGTCGGCCACATTTTCGGCGCGCAGTGGCGGAAGATCCTGCTCGGGCTGCCCTTCAAACGCCAATGTCAGGCGAATCGTATCGAGATTAACTCGCAGCGGGATGGTGCCATCGTTGTGGAAATAAATATCAATGGCGATAACGCCCGCATCATAGGGAGTCTTTTTGCCGAATCGTGTTTTATAGTCTTCCGGCTGCATCCAGGGGTCGGCAGCCACCGTCACTCCCTGATGCGTGTCACGCGCGACAAGTGTGGCGAAATCCTTCTTCACGACCGTTTGAGGCGCGGTCTGCACCGGACCATAGCCGGCGGCGGCCACTGCCATGGTCATGATGATAAAGCCGGAAATGGAAATCTTTGTTCCCATGTTACGGGCAGTAGGATGCGCGGTCGCAAATGAAGTGTCGCACCGCAGGCTGCCACTGACACTATAATAGCTGGTTTGCGCGGCCTGCAAGACGGCCAGTCGTTCGGGCGGCTAGGGGAAGCCCTGCTGCATTTTGCAGAGAATCGGTAACCGAAAGCGAGCGAATGTATTTCCTCTATAGTTTTGTGATGGCTCTTGGCGCCCTGGCAGCGGCACCGTACTTTTTCATAAAAGGGCTGCGATCAGGCAAGTACCAGAGCAATCTGAGCGAACGGTTCGGCAAGGTTCCGCCCGAACTCACCTTGAAAAGTTCCGGCTGTATTTGGATACATGCCGTTTCCGTGGGCGAAGTGCTGGCCGCGCTGCCGCTTGCCAAACGGCTGAAAATCGAATTCCTCCAAACGCCCCTGGTGATTTCGACCACTACTAACACCGGACAGGCTCTCGCCAGGCAGCGAATTGATTTAGCTGATGGAGTTTTCTATTTTCCTTTCGACTGGGCATGGATTGTGCGACGCGTCATCCGCGCGATTAAGCCTGCGTGCATAATTATCATGGAAACGGAAATCTGGCCAAATTTCCTGCGCGAGGCCCGCCGCGCCAACGTTCCGATTGTATTTGCAAATGGGCGTATTTCTGACCGCTCATTCCGTCGGCATGACCGTCTTTTGGGCGCGTTTAGCTTTGTGATGCGGCGCTTCTACAAAAACGTCCTGGCAAACGCCACAGTCTTTCTGATGCAAAGTGAAACGGACGCCGCCCGCGTTCGCACCCTCGGCGCACCACCTGAAAGGGTGGTCGTTACTGGCAACCTCAAATATGATTCGCCCCAACCTACGGCAACTCCACTCGAATTGTGGCTTGCTGCAGCCGTCGACCGGCTTGGTCGCCGGCCCTTGATTGTTGCAGGCAGCGTCACCTCTGGCGAAGAACCACTCGTACTAATCGCATTTGGAGTTCTGCAAGGTCAGATTCGGAATTCATTCCTGGTGCTTGCGCCTCGCAAGCCTGAGCGATTCGACGCGGCCGCGCGGCACATTGAGGAATCTCACCGCAAGTACGTCCGCCGCAGCCAACTAAGAATCGCCGAGAATGAGGGAGACGCACTGGCCGGTGGTGAAAGTGTGCTTCTGCTCGACAGCATCGGCGAATTGGCCGGCCTGTACCGGATCGCCGATGCTGTCTTCATTGGCGGGTCCCTAGTCCCGGCAGGTGGACACAATCTGCTTGAGCCTGCGGGGTTCGGCAAGCCCCCGCTCTTTGGCCCATCCATGGAGAATTTTCAAGAAGTGGCCGCTGCTTTCTTGGCGCGTGGTGCCGCGCTGCAAGTGGATGGCCCTGAATCGCTGGGCGTGGCCTGGATTGAGTTAGTTGAGGATGCTGAGCGAAATCGCAGCATGGGTGAAACCGCGCGGTCACTGGTCGAGGAAAACCGAGGCGCCACCGAGCGGACAATTAAGCGGATCATTTCGCTCTTGCCGGGGCTATCCGACCCGGCGGAAAATGACGTCCGCACCAATGCGGCGTCCAACTCCGGGAGCGGCGTGTGAAAATATCCGCCTCGTTGCGAATGGTGCTGTGGCCCATCTCGCAGGTTTGGAGTGGCGCCGCCCGTTTGCGCGCCACAGGCTATCGCCGCGGGTTATTTCCCAAGCGCCGGCTTCCTGGTGTGGTGATCAGCGTAGGAAATCTGACCGCGGGCGGCACGGGCAAGACTCCCATGGTTCTTTGGCTGGCGGAGCGCCTTCGTGGAGAAGGGAAGCGCGTTGGAATTTTGACGCGCGGATACATGTCGCGCCCAAACGCCCCGCCCGGCGCGCCTCAGAGCGACGAAATTGCGATTTACCTCCAGCGGCTGGGCCATCACGTGGAATTGGGTGTCGGCGCCGATCGTTTCACCAGTGGCACCGTGCTGGCTCGGCACGGAGTGGAATGGTTCCTACTCGATGATGGCTTTCAGCACATGCAACTTGGGCGCGACGTAGACATTGTGATGTTGGACGCGACGAATCCGTTTGGCGGAGGAATGCTGCTTCCCGCTGGGTTGCTGCGCGAACCCAAAAACGCCTTGAGACGCGCCGACGTGGTGGTGATAACCCGCAGCGACCGCGCTCCAGCGGTGGAGGCGGTTGTAAGGCGATACACGAATGCTCCGATTTTTTACGCCACGACCAAAGACCGCGAAGTCGTCAGGCTGGATAGCGTTTCGACAGGACAATTGTCGTATCTTTCGCCGGAATATTTTCATAAGAAAAAGGCCTTTGCCTTCTGCGGCATTGGCAATCCGCAGGCATTCTTTGAGGATTTGCGCGGATGGGGAGCCACACTTGCAGGAACTGAAAGCTTCCCCGATCATCACTCCTTCACGCCTCAGGATGCAGAGCGATTGGAAGTCAGGGCGCAAAAGTCTGGCGCGGAGTTCTTGATCTGCACCGAAAAAGATGTTTTCAATGTGGGCGAAATCCAATTCAAAAGCGTGCCGGTCTATTTTGTACGAATAGACCTTCACATTCATGATGCTCAGGGTTTCTGGTTATCCATCGAGCAAACGATTGAACGCCGGCGAGGGCCATCGATTGCGTGACGGGCACGCTTGCGCGCCGACGCGCTCCCTTCAGGGGACATCCATTGGTCACCCTGCCGCCGATGTGATACTTTTCGACGTGTTCAAAAATGCAGTGAAATCAATGAGGAATGGGCTTTGAGCGCGGACCTTACACGGCTCGAGGAAGTTGTCGAAAGCTTCACGAAACAGACGATTGCTGTTCTCGCTGATTTCGTAGCCGATAAATTTGTATTCGGCGAAATCTCCAGAGTCTCGCGTGAAGCGCCGGTACTGATCCTGCGTCACCGTGAAACGCAGCTTGTTCCTGGAGGCGGCGCGAACGCCGCAAATAATCTTGCGGATTTGGGCGCTCGCGTTTTGCCCGTGGGGATCTTGGGGGATGATGCCCCAGGCCACGAGCTTCTCGATTAC
>DATNHU010000040.1:0-6136 GCA_035604795.1 Candidatus Limnocylindrales bacterium | reverse complement strand
CTCGCCGGGATATGGAATTCCCCACTCGCCAGTCTTCTTGCTGATAATCAGTGTCCAGCTCTCCGGGTTTGGCACCACGAACAGAGTGTAATTGCCCGCCGGGACATCTTTTCCTCCCACAATAGTGTCCGTGTCGGTGACGAAGGTGGTTGCTTCATTCGCCCCTGCGCGCCACACTTTTCCGTCGGGATTGAGACCGTCGGGGCCATGAATCTTGCGGCCCTTCACGCGCGGGCTGGAATAATCCACGTTTATGGATTTGCGGTCAGGAAATGCGAATTGCGCCGAAGCGGGCGGACTAGGACGCTTGCTCTTGTCCTGCTGGCTGTGGACAGCAGTCGCCCAAACGGCCACGCTCAAAGCTAAACCCAACACGGCAATCAGCCGTTTCCATTTCCGCCCACGCGGCGTGGATTCAGCCGAAGCAAAATTGTTACGTATGCTGCCGGAAATGCAACCGGCCACTTGCTCGTCCAACTGTGTTCTGGACATCTTTCTGATTTCCTTCATGTTCATGAATGGATTTCCTCATCCACTGACAGCAGAAACGATTGGCATCGGTCCGCATTCTTATCGAACGCTAATGGAGCCAATAGAATGCGGGGAGTCAATCGTTCACATCAGCGTCCTTACGCATTAGGCGCGTCCTGCGGTGTTTTTGTAAAGGCCACCCCCCAATGATTTTGAACTCGGTGGTTGGCAGTTCCTTACCGAGGGACCGCGCCTTGGAGAATTGGACGCGTTGCCTTTTGGTCCAGAATCCAAATCCAGGCTCGGACGAGCGGTTAAGTCGCGAGGAAGACTTTCAGGATTGACGAGATGATTGAGCGTCACACAACATGGATCGTGCCAATCGATTCCGCTTCATCGGCTAGATAGCCCGCGCCGAACGACAATACGCGACGAGTACAATTGAAATGCGCCGTTCCGGACATCTTCCCAGACTGCGTGAAAACTGCCGTAGGGACCCGCGCTGGCCACTTTGGGCTTGTACTTACTGTACTACTGGCGATAGTTTAGCGGCGAATCCCATCGAATCGGGGGGCAAAGATGAGCCGCGATAAGTGGTCACAGAAAAATCCAAGCAGCGGAATAATCCTTTCCATATTGATCGCGATGTTTGGCCTGCTTTGGCCTGCGCCCGGCGTCGCCCAAGGACGCCGCGGTGGCCGCGGGGAAGACGATACGGAAGGTGGCGCAAACGGGCTTGGCGCGCTGCATTTCCGTGCGCTGGGGCCGGAGGGAAATCGCGTCGCGTCCATTATCGGTGAGCCGGGAAATCCCCATGTGGTCTATATCGGCGCCGCGGACGGCGGCATTTGGAAAACCTCAGACGCCGGCACGACCTGGACGCCGCTCTTCGACCGCGAAAACGTATCCGCGGTGGGAGCGTTGGCGATGGCGCCCTCGGCCCACGATGTGATCTGGGCAGGCACGGGCGAGCCGTGGCTGATCCGTCCTTATTACACGATGGGTGATGGAGTTTACAAATCGACCGACGCGGGTCGGAGCTGGCAGCACATGGGGCTCGACCAAAGCGGGCACATCGCGCGCATCCTGGTGGACCCGCACGATGAAAATATTGTTTTCGTTTGCGCGATTGGCGAGGCGTTTCGACCGCAGCACGACCGCGGAATCTTTCGCACGAGCGATGGAGGGAAGACCTGGCAGCAGGTTCTCTACGTCAACGACGACACGGGTTGTTCTGAAATGGCGATGGATCCGGGCGATTCGAACACGATTTACGCCGGGATGTGGCAAGTGGAAATTCATCGCTGGAATTTGAATAGCGGCGGAACTGGCGGCGGGGTCTACGTGAGCCGCGACGGGGGAAACATTTGGAATAAAGTCAGTGGCCGCGGGCTGCCCGCCGCCAACCATCCACTCGGTAAGGTAGCGGTGGCCGTTGCGGCCAGTAATCCGAGTCGCGTTTACGCTCTGCTGCAGGACACCACCCCGGGACTGTATCGATCCGATGATCGCGGGCGCACGTGGACGCTCGTAAACCAGACCCACGTGACTACGGAGCGCTCGTCCTACTACACGCGGTTTGCGGTTTCGCCCGACGATGAGAACCTGCTCTATTTTCTTTCGGTGGCATTCAGCATGTCGCGCGACGGCGGCAACACCGTGTTTCAACCCGGTGGGGTTGGAGGTGGTGGTGGCGGTCGCGGGGAGACCGCGAGCGGTCCGCCCCCGGCAACAGGCCTTGAGTCGGCGGGCGGCGACAATCACGATATCTGGATCGATCCCACGAATGCGAACCGCGTGCTGGTGGCGAATGACGCGGGAGTGAGCATCAGCAACAACCGCGGCGCGACATATCAGCGGTTCCTGCTGCCGATTTCACAGACCTATCACGTAACCGCGGACAACGAGATTCCCTACAATGTGATGGGCAACATCCAGGACAAGTCATCGTTTCGCGGTCCGAGCCGCACTCTTTCCGGAGGCGGAGGAGGTGGCGGGGGGCGCGGCGGGATTTCCCTGGGTTATTGGACCGGCACTGGGGGATGCGAGGACGGATTTGCGACGCCCGATCCCGTGGATTCGAACATAGTATGGTCCGGTTGCGACAATGGCCGCATTTCGCGCATCGATTTTCGAAACGGCATGGCGCGCGATGTATCGGCATGGCCAATCACCAGCTACGGCTGGGCGCCTGCAAACATGAAATATCGCTGGGATTGGGTGACGCCCATCGCGATCTCGCCCCAAGACCACAACCGCGTATACGTCGGCGCTCAGGTGTTGTTCATGACCACCAACGGCGGCCAGTCTTGGAAGGTGATCAGCCCCGACCTCACGGCAGACAATAAGGACCACGAGCAGAACTCGGGCGGCATCACTTCGGACAACCTCGTGACGTTTGACGGCGCCACAATTTATTCCATCGCCGAATCGCCCGTGAAAGCGGGCGTAATCTGGACGGGCAGCGACGACGGCCAGGTGAACGTGACGCAGGATGGCGGCGGGCGTTGGACAAACGTCACCAAAAACATTCCGGATCTCCCCGCCTGGGGTACGGTGTGGAACGTCGAGCCTTCCCATTTCGATGCGGGGACGGCCTACGTGACCGTGAATTTGCAGCACGTGGGAAATTACGAAGCGCGGGCGTACAAGACGACAGACTACGGCGCAAGTTGGAAGCTGATTACCGCGAGCGTGCCGAAAGGAATGAACAGCAGCGCGCATATCATTATCGAAGATCCCGTGCGCAAACGCATGTTGTTCCTTGGTACGGACAATGCACTCTACGTGACGTGGGACGACGGCGATCATTGGACCCGCTTGCGGAACAACTTGCCGCCCGCCCCGGTGTACTGGCTGCAAGTGCAGCCGAAATTTAACGACCTGGTGATTGCGACGCACGGCCGCGGCGTGTGGATCCTCGACGACGTCTCTCCGCTCCGCGAATGGGAAAGCGCACAGGCGAAGGACTTCGAGTTGTTCAAGCCGCAGCCGGCGTACCGCTTCAGGCACACCGACGACGGACGCGAGTCCGATGTCGGTGGACACGTGAGCGGAGAAAATCCACCCTATGGCGCGGACATCAACTTCTGGCTGAAGGCTCCTGCGCGCGGAGTGGAGGTCACCTTTACGGGCGCGAACAACGAAACGATCCGCACGTTGAAGATGGAAGGTCAAGCGGGACTGAATCGCGTGTGGTGGGATTTGCGGTACGAGCCGGGCTCACCCGTGCGGATGCAGACCACGCCGTTCGATGCGCCGTGGGCGGAACCGCACCACAATTACGCCGCGTACGGCACAAGGATTCCGCCGGCGGGGCCGATTGTGCCGCCGGGGGACTACACCGTGCACGTGAAGGCGGGCGAGCACGAGGAGACCGCGCAACTTACAGTGCTGCCCGATCCTCACTCGGCGGGCACCGAGCGATCAATCCGCGCGCAAGTGCAATTTGCCCGCGAAGTGCTGGCTGAGGAGAACCAGGCTGCAGACATGATCAATCACCTGGAATGGACGCGGCGGCAAATCGAGGACCTCGAAACCGTGCTCAATGCGGATGCGCAGAAACATGCAACCGCGATACAGGCTGCCAAGGATTTCGAGGTCACGGTCGTAGCGCTTGAAGGTAGACTGATCGACATCCACAACACCGGCCGCAGCGAGGATGCATTCCGCAATCCCGTGCAGCTCTACGAGCGGATCAGTTGGATGGTGGGGCCGATGGTCGGCACGCCGGGAAGTGGAAGCGGCGGCGGCGATCTTGCGCCCACGGCGCAACAAATCGCAGTGAACGATGAGTTCAAGCAACAACTTGTGCAAATTCAGGCGGAGTTCAAACAACTCGTCGAGAACGGGACGCCTGCGTTCAACACGATGTTGAGGCAGAATCATGTGACCGCCTCGATTGAACCGTGAGAAGGACAGTGCAACGCTTCTTGAATCCCGGGGGATTGGAACAAACGGTGGTGGGGTTGGGAAGAGTCGAACTCCCGACCAGCGGTTTATGAGTTCGAATCTTAGCACTATTCGTAAGTGCTCGATTGCGTGCCAGTTGAAGGTCAGCCGTTCAGGCCTACGATGAGTTGGCACGGAACAAGTGGGCGCGGAGATTCATGTCGAGCACTTCTCAAAGGAGACTCCGACCAGGTGTGTTTTAGTCCAACGGCCGATCCAACTGGAAGCCTTGGAATCGCAAGACACCAAGTCCTTGGTGAAGGATCGGTGATTTACTGCAGCCTTTGTTTACCGCGACTCCACCATTTCCGGAACATCCAGACGGATTTCAGAAAGCTCAGAGATCAGATCCGCGGCCCAGCGATAGACATTGTGTTCTTTCACTGTTTGCCGCATTCGCCTCATCCGCGCCCGCTGTTCTTCTGGAGGCATTTCCAAAGCGCGGCGGATTGCCTCCGCCAATTGTTCGGTGTCGTAAGGATTGACGGACAAAGCGTCCCGCAGCTCCAGGGATGCGCCAGTAAATTGGCTTAGGATCAAAACGCCGCCTTCGTCTTCGCGCTCGGCGACAAATTCCTTCGCCACAAGGTTCATGCCGTCGTGCAATGAAGTGACCAGGCACAAGTCCGCCACCTTGTAATAGGGCGCGATTTCCTTGTGACTGTGGTGCCGATTCAGGAGCACAATCGGTTTCCAATCATTGTCTTGGAATCGATCATTCACCCGCTGGGCCTCCCGTTCGACTTCAGCATTGAAGTCCTGATACCGCTTGATCGTTGTTCGGCTTGGTGCGCCCAATTGAACAAAGGTGAACCGCTTGCAATATTGAGGAAACAGATCAAGGAACCGCTCGATGCCCCGAAAACGTTCGAGAATGCCCTTCGTGTAATCCAGACGGTCCACACCGACGCCTAGAAATGCCGTTTCCGGGCCCAGCCCCTTCAAGATGTCCTGCCGGTCCCGGGCTGGCGGGAAGAGATTAATTGATTCACCTGATGATTCCGGAAAAGCGACACTAATTGGGTGCGGGCGGACTGCCGTGAAGTGGTTGTTCCGATTCACCCCTAATTGGTCCCATTCAATGCGAGACTCGATCGCATTGTCCACTGTATTCAGGAAATTGTTGCAATGCGCTTGGATGTGAAAGCTGACCAAATCGGCGCCGAGCAATCCATCAAGCAATTCCTTTTGCCATGGACATATCCCGAAGGCTTCAGGGTTCGGCCAAGGGACGTGCCAGATAATTGCAACTCGAGCGCCAGGACACGCATTCTTGATTAGTTGTGGCAAAAGCGCAAAGTGATAATCCTGAATCAGGACAAAAGGTTCCTCCGCTTCGCCTATCTCTTGCAACACTGCCTGTGCAAATTTCATGTTGACGGTGCGGTAGTGTTCCCAATCGCCTGCTCGAAAAAGCGGCCTGGTGTGGGCTATGTGGCAGAGCGGCCATAGACCTTCGTTGGCGAATCCGTAGTAATAACCGTTTTCTTCCTCTGGGGAAAGCCAAACGCGGCGCATTTTATAGAGTGGGTGTCCTGGCGGGACAGGCAGCCGATCATGTGAGTCGACCGTTTCGCGGTCCGCGTTGGCCGACCCATGCGCGACCCAAGTGCCATTGCATGCGCAGAGTATCGGTTCGAGGGCCGTCACCAAACCGCTGGCGGGAACTTGAACTTCAATCTCTTTGCCCCGGCGGACGTGCTGATACGGCTCT
>DATNHU010000039.1:0-6147 GCA_035604795.1 Candidatus Limnocylindrales bacterium | reverse complement strand
AAGGTGCGCGCTTCGGCGTTCTGATTGGCATTTTCGTGGTTTGCGCATTTGTGCTGCACAACTACGTGAACCTGAACATCGGGCTGAAACTCGCTTTGGGACAGGCTGCGGCTTACTTCGTCCAGTGGACCATCACCTGCATCGTCATCGGACTTATTTACAAACCGCTCGCTACGCCATAATGCTGAGAAATAATTGCGCGCTGCAGGGCTTGGTGAACGGCTCAAACGCCTCGCGCAACATGGCTTTATATTTTTCCCGGTCGTAGCCATACCAGCCATTCCACAGCGCGAACGCCTTCACGCGGTCATTGGGCACGCTGGCATTTGTATCGGTAATCACGTATTGCACGGTTTGACCGGGACGCAGCTTGACGCCTCCGCTATAAAGTTGCTGCGCCACAACGGCGGTCAGATTCGCTTTTTGATAGTCGCGCGGGGCGCGCGTGAGCCGCTTGCTGACCACCAGATCCTCGATGGCCACGTCGCCGCTATCCAGCCGCTCCTCGTAGCCGCGAAGCGTTTCGCGCGCCTCGATAAGTTTTTCGCGATAACTGTCGTAGTCATGCGCTTCCGCCAGGATGGCCAGCACCTGCTTTTGCATCCGGACAATCATTGGTGGCGTATCGTGTCGGCGGGATTCCAGACCGCGCACTTTTAATTCTCCATCCACACTGACCGCGAAGAATCGGTTGGGGACCGGAATATCTTCAAAGCGCGTGGACGGCAGGAAAACGACGTAGCGGTAAATCGCTTCGATGGCCAAAGGGAGTTTGGTTATTTCCTCAATGTCCCGAGCCAATTGGGCGTAGTCTTCGCGTACCGCCCCGTATTTCTGAACGTAAAGCGAATCCACCAGCGCGTGCAACACTTCGTAGCCTCTGCTTTCCGCCATTTCCTTGGCTACCAGCAGGGTTTCGCGGGCCACCGCGTTAATCGCTTCGTGCGCCTCGATTTTCCCGAAGCGCGCGTTCTTGTAACCTGTGTAACCGAAGCAACAGACCAGCAGCCATTTGAGCGAATCGCGCTGCAATTTGTAATGTGGCGTCTCCTCGGCGGATGCGGTGCGCAGCCGCTCCTTCAGCGCCCTGCGCTTGCTGATCAGCCGCTCGACCACTCTGCTGGTGATTCCCCGCCGCTTCTGGCACACGCGGTAGCCAAGCTCCGGCACAGTGGGCGCGTCGGGACAGCACGGACAATTCACCGTCTCCGGTGAAATATTGAAGCGCGCCATGATGCTCGGATATTCGCTGACGAAATCCAGTTCGGCGACATTGGTGAAAAATCCCAGCTTGGGGGTGAACACCAAACCGCCGCGATCCGCGAGCAGCAATTGGTCCGGCGACTTCGGATCTTCCGGCTCGGCTTTCTGTTCGGGGATCAGCACGCCGTCGCGGTGCGCCAACTCCATCTGCATGTAGGAAATCCCCGTGCCGGTGGTGGTGCGCGACGCATACTGCACGGGCAGTTTGGTGACGCGCGCCAGTTCCCACAATCCGGAAAGATCGCACTTGTCGGCGATAAAAGAGTTCTGCGTGTCCACATGCAGGCGGCCAAACAGAGTGGTGGCGCTGTTCTTGAACAGGATGCGCCCGTAGCTGATGAAACTTCGCGCCTTGCTCTGTTGCACTTGCGCGCCAGGATCGCGGTTGAGCGGCAACGTGATGTTCAGGTGCGCCGCCTGCTCCTGCAGCTTCGGCAGAATGGTGGCGTCGCCCCAATCGGAGAGGATGAGGTCCGGGTCGTGCTGCTTCAGAAGATGCTCGAAGGAGACCGCGGCCGGCTCGTTCGATTCGTCCAGCTCATATTCCCTGCCGCCCACTTCCACTTCCAACGCAGTTTGGCGCCCATGCGCGGGATCAATCCGTGAAAGCCCGCCCAGCCGGACGCGCATGATTTCAAGCGGTGGCAGCTCGTAATCCAGTTCCCATTCGTTGTCGCGGCATTCCAGCGCCTGGACATTGCGTTCGCCATCCACTTCGCCTTTGCCATCCACTTCCACTTCGACCCTGGCAAACGGAAACACATTGCGCTGCCAGTAATAGACCGAGGCCAGCATCAAATCGCTGTTGTAAAGACGCAGAGTGGAATCGAAGCGATGTACCCAGCGCGCCCAGGAAGAATATTCGTTCGGATGTTGCACGGACACTTCCAGAACTGTGCGCGCTTCCCGTTCCCAGATATCGGTGCGCTCGGTCAGGCTGCACGTGACCGCGTTGCTCTTTCCGGCAAGCGCCTCCTGCAATCGCCGCAGCCCGTCGCTCGAGCCCGAAACGTAAAAGCTTGGCGTGAAGCGGTCAATCAGCAGATGGCGCTTCTGGTTCGGCTCCATCAGCCACAGCTTCATCCCCTGCGGGCTGGGGTAAAGGTCGAAGATCCATCCCTGAAGTCGCATCGAGTTTCTCTCTCTGGAATTTTTCTTTCTGGACTTTGTCTTTCTGAGATTTCTCTTCCTGAAAAACGGCCCGTTCCAGCGCATCCAATCGCTTTTCCTGTTCGAGCGCGATGGAAAGCAGGATGGATTGCATCGGATCGTCGTTGCACTGGTAAGTAGCTGCTTGCGTATAGCAGCGCACGCGGTGAAACAGATGGTCGAAGTGGACTTGGTCCTCGCGCCGCAGCGCGCGGCGGAATTTCGACCACCGCTGCGTGGCCTCTTCAATCAACTGCCGGAATGTGGGAACTGTTCGGCCCATGGCGAATCAATGCACGCTTCACTTTTTGATGCAGCCCGGCAATGCGCGGCGCGACGGGAACGCCTTCTCTTCGAGCAGCGTGAGCTTGCCGCTTTCCTGCTCCGCGAATCTCCACACCTGGTCCGCGCTCTTCACCAGCTGATGAAAAAATGTTTGCCGCGGAGTACGGAAGGAGGACGCATCCGAAAACACCGCCACCGGCACGCGCAGCCGCGCCACCATTTTCAAAGCTTCCAGCGCCTGCTGGAATGACGCCGCCGCTTCCCGCTCGCGGACATCTTCATCGAAGTACACATCCGGCAGCGCCGTGACGGCCACCACCTGCGCGGGAAAACTTTGCAGCAGGCGCGGCACGCGCACCAGCAGCTCCGTCAACTGGAAACAAGTGAACGCGCGCGCCACTCGAATCTTCTGATTGAATACCGACGACTCTTTTCCCGCGCGCCGCGCGAAACGCGCAATCAGCAACGGATCAAACCGGTTGGCGCCGTCCAGGCAGAGCACCTGCTTGCCCTGCGCGATCAATCGCGGAAGAAAATAGTGGAACAATCGCGGCGTTTGCGGATGCCCGTGAAAAACCGTCAGCCCGCTCTCCGACAGCTCCCAGGCCTTCACCGCCGACGGGGTAATGCTGGCTGCCGGGATGGAATGAAAAGCCATGGCGATGGGCGATGGTCCTTGCCGGGGGCACTGGGGCTGAAAAGAACATAGGCGAATAAATAGCGAAAGTCAATGCTTGACATTCGCTTTTTATTCGCCTAGAGTCTTCTCTGTTGAGGATACGGGACGCGGGCGCGGCGCCGGCTCCATTGTCCCCTGTGACTCTCACGGGCCGCCGCTTCGCCCGCCGAACAATTCCGCGGAGCCTGTTACATCCCGCGGCCGCCGGCGGTGGCGGGCAGCGGCGGGATCACGAAGTCCTTGGGCGGGGTCACGCCCAACAGATACTTCACGAAGTAATCCCAGCGCCGCCGCACCAGATAAAGATTGCTGCCCTCTCCGTGCGCCATGTTGGGCACGAAGAGCATGTCGAAATCCTTGTTGGCTTTCATCAGCGCATCGGCGAAACGCATGGTCTCCACTGGATTCACATTGTCATCAATGTCGCCATGTTCGAGAAGCAGGTGGCCCTGCAATTTCGCCGCTTGCGTGACGTTGGAATCGTTCACGTAGCTTTCGTCCACGGGATATCCTTGAAACGCTTCGTTCCACACGGCCTTATCTAGGCGCGGATCGTGATCGCCGGAAGTGGAAACGCAAACCTTGTAAAACTCCGGGTACGCCAGCATGGCATGCGCGGACCCATAACCGCCGGCCGAAGTCCCGTAAATCCCCACGCGCGTCACGTCCATATAGGGATACTTCGCGGCCATCTGCTTGATCAGCGCGACGTGGTCTTCAAACGCGCCGCCGAGATTGCGGTAGGAAAAATTATGGAAATCGCGTGAACGCCCGGTGGTGCCGCGCCCGTCCATCATCACCACGATAAAACCAAGCTCGGCCATGGACTGCTGCGTGCCCAGCGCCTGGTTGAAGGCCTTGGGCACAAAATGCGAGTGCGGGCCTGTGTAAGTGTATTCGACGACCGGATATTTCTTTGACGCGTCGAAATTCGACGGCCGCCAGATCGCGCCATAAATGTCTGTGGTACCATCCGCCGCTTTCCCTTTGAATGGCTCGGGGAATTTCCAGCCCAGCTTGGCCAGCCCGCTTACGTCCGACTCTTCGAGGGGCATCACGGTGTTTCCATCGGGCGCGCGGCGCAGGATGGATTTCACGGGCAAATCGATCCTGGATATGTTGTCCACGAAGTATTTTCCGTCCGGAGAAAAAGAGATGTTGTGATTGGCGCTCTCGGGCGTCACCAACTGCAGACCCGAACCATCGAAATTCACCCGGTAAAGATGTGTAAGGTAAGGATCCTCTCCCGCCTCGCGCCCGTTGGCCGCAAAATAAATCTGTCGCGCCGCTTCATCCACGTGCACGATGCTGCTCACCGCCCATTCGCCTTTGGTGACCTGGCTGGCCAGGTGCCCGGTCTTCCCATTGTAAAGATAAATGTGCATCCAACCGTCGCGATCCGAAGCCCAGAGGACTTCGCTGCCTTCGCCAATCACGGAATAATCCGCGTTGTAAGTGTCTACGTGCGGTTCGGCGCGTTCGAGCATCAACGCGCGCTCCTGGCCGGTTTCGGCGTCCACCTCTCTTATGCCGCCGGCTTTGTATCCGCGCTCGACCCAGAGGTAGTAAAACCTCCTGCTGTCCTTGAACCAGGTTACTCGCGCCCCTCCGCCGTAGTAATAAACGCTCAGTGGCTGGCCCTGGACGTCTACGCGCTTTCCGGACAAAGGGTCAAACACGATGAGTTGCGACGTCGGCAGCGCTTCTCCCGGCAACGGATACGCGTAGGAATACGCCTTCGGGCGCAGCTGATCCGGCGGCACAAACTGCAGACTGTTGAACCGCCCGGCATTGCGCGAGTCGAGCCGGTAGGTCATGAGCTTTGACGAATCCGGCGCCCACTGCACGCCGGGAGTTTCCTTTGGCTCCTGCGTTTGCTGCCGCACCATGGTGGCCAGCGATGGAAGCGGTGTGGCGTAGTCCCAGTTCTTTTCACCGTCTCGAGTGAGCTGAATCTCCTGACCCGTGGAAGTGTCGCGCAGCCATAAGTTGTAACCCCGCACAAAGGCGGACCACCTGCCATTGGGCGAGCGCACCTCATTAATGTCCGGAGTGGTCTCGCGGTGGCAGACATACTCAGGGATGGCGCACAACCATTTCGCCTGATCTGCGTCAAAGGTGATGGATTTTCCATCCAGGCTGAAATCAAATGTGTCGAACGGAAGATTGCTCCCCTCAAAAGTGCGCCGCGCAGCCTTGTTCAGCGCCGCGGCCAGTTTTTCGTGATCGAATGCCGGACTCTTCGCCGGCTGCGAGGGGTCGACCACCACGAATTGCTTCTTGCCAAAGGATTGCAGGCGATACCAAAAGCGGCTGGATTCATTAATCCAGTGCGGAGCCACATCACCCAGTTTCTCAAGCTTCACGGCGTTTGCCTGAATGTAATTCGTGGCGCGCTGATAGTCCTCGGCCTTGCCCTGCGCCTGGCACGCGACGGCCCCGAAAACAACCGTCAAAGTTATTCGCAGAAATATCGCGGTGACGCGGCTGAACATGGCGGATTCCCCCAATCGGAATGCGAACAGCAAGAATTTCAGGCGGGATTCTAGCCTAAATTGCAGCGAATGCGGAGGACTTCACGGTCAGTTAGAACTTTGTGACCTCGCTGAAGTGAAATCCGTTGACCTTCATGGCGGGGACGACCATCTCAAACGATTCCTCGCCGGCCGCACGAACAGACGGACTCATCGCCTCAACGTTGGAGAGCATCTCGAGGACGCTCTGATTGAACCGGAAGTTGCGGATGCCCCCCGCGAGCTTCCCGCCCTCAA
>DATNHU010000038.1:0-11594 GCA_035604795.1 Candidatus Limnocylindrales bacterium | reverse complement strand
TTCCGCCCGCCGCGCCATCTGGAACTCGGGCAATCAGGTATTGCGCGGCATGAAACATAAGGCTGGCTTCGGAATCTCCGAAGCGTACGCGTGGACGCACCGACCCGGAGGCGGCAAACCCGCTGCCGTGTATGACCATTTCGCCGCCTGGGATGGCTGCGGCCGGGCTGACGCGCTCGATGCGAGGGATTCCGTTATTCACAAGAGTTGTTCTGAAAGGACTGCTTTGCTCAACGCAACCAACCTAGCGCCTGAATACCCCAAAGCACAAGCGCCGCATAAATTCCCGCGACCCAATCATCGGCCATTATGCCCCAGCCGCCGGGGAGGGACTCCGCTTGCCGCGCGGGAAATGGCTTCCAAATATCGAATACGCGAAAAAGTATAAAGCCCGCCAACAAATATTTCCAGTTAAGGAGTTTTTCGAAAAACAGCCATCCGAATCCTACAAAGTCCGGGTTATGGGCATCGTGTAGAGATAAGAAGCTTACCCCAAGTCCCAAAATCAACGTAATCATCACTCCGGAGACTTCGTCGATGACCACGAATTGGGGATCTTTGATCCCGGAGAATCTAACAACCTTATCAGAGACCCACACTCCGAAAAGCGATACAAGCAGCGCGACAGCAGCCTCAAGCACTAGGATTTCATTCACGCCGCCACGAATAAGAAACGGAAACTGCCTCCAGATTGGTCCGAATAACCAATAAAATCTGTCGCTAAATGGGGAGATCGCAGCAAGTGTGAGTGCGACGCCGCCTAACGAACCCCACGTCCCCGGCCCGGGCTTCAAATATCCCAATCCGCAAGCAGTTGCAAGAAAGTAGGAGATGCGCGGTTTTCGCTTTGATGCGAGCGCGTCAGTGGGATTGGTCATCGGAATCGGGGGGATTGTCGGTGCGCGCGTTTTCTTCGGGCTCTTCGAGCATCAACTTTTCCAGCGCGTCTTCGTCAAACGCCGGCTCCGAGATGACGTAACGCTCGGTGGCCCAGTTGCCCAGGTCGAGCTGTTGGCATCGCTCGCTGCAGAAGGGAAATTCCGCCTGAATTTCGGAATCGGTCGGTTTGCCGCAGATGGGGCACTTATGTTTCATCGCCCAAGCCTCCGCGCATTCATTTTCTACTGCAAAACCCGCAAGGCCGCGCCCGTGGCAATCCTTTGCACAGGGACTTGCGCCGGCATCACTGCAACGCTTTCCGCAAACGAAGTTTTCTCCGCGCGGCGAACAATTTCTGTCACCCGGCCAACTAAATCATAGTCATGCGCTTCGGAAATCTCCAATCGCACCAAATCGCCGGCCTGTGGCAGCTCGTCATTCATGGATTCGATGTCATTGACGTACACCTTTCCATCAATGTCGGGCGCCATGCCTTCCAACCGCGCCTCCCAGACTAGCTCGCTATCCTTTGACTCGCCTTCCAGCAACGCAATTTCGGTGCGACCCACGCGCGCCTTCAATTCCCGCGCCGAAATCTTCCTCTGCATGGCCATGAGTTTATCTCGGCGTTCGGCCTTCAGATCCTCATCGACTTTTTTGCCCAGCGCGAAGCTTCCCGCGGTATCTACGTCCGAGTACGTGAATACTCCCATCCAATCAAATTCCGCCGCGCGCACAAAATCGCATAGCTCGCGGAAATCGGCGTCCGTTTCGCCGGGGAATCCGACAATGAAGGATGTTCTCAGTGAGACGCCGGGAATCGTTTTTCGCACTCGCTCAACCAACTTGAGAAATGCGTCCCCATTTGAGCCACGCTTCATCTCCGCCAGCACGTTTCGGGAGGCGTGCTGCAACGGCATGTCCAGGTACTTCACCAGGCGCGGATGCGCGGCGAGAGTGTCCAGCAAACCCTGCGTCACTCGATTCGGATATGCATAGAGGAAGCGTACCCAGGCAAGCTCTTCCACTTTGGCGAGTCGCGCCAACAACTGGGCCAGCCCGTCGCGCAAGCCGAGGTCTTCGCCATAACTCGTGGTGTCTTGCCCAATGAGAGTGACTTCGCTCACACCAGCGCGCGCAAGGTTTTCAGCTTCGCGCACTACCGACTCGAATCGCCGGCTGCGAAAGCGTCCTCGCAATTGGGGAATGATGCAGAATGAGCAGGGGTGGTCGCAACCTTCCGCAATTTTGATGTAAGCCGCGTGGCGAGGCGTGGCCAGCATGCGCGGCGTCAATTCGTGATAAAGAAAATCCGAGGGACCCGCATGAGCGGCGTCGGTGTGACCGTTCGATGAGACCGCGGGTGTGCCTCGCACGGCATCCAAGATTCTCTCGACTTCCCCCGTACCTACTATCGCGTCCACTTCAGGAATTTGCGCCTGGATTTCTTTCCGGTAGCGTTCCACCAGACATCCCGCGACGATTAGCCTTCGAGCTGCGCCGAACTTCTTATACTCAGCCATCTCTAGAATCGCTTCCACTGATTCCTTTTGCGCCGGCTCGATAAAGCTGCAGGTGTTGACCACCAGCACCTCGGCCTCATCCGCGTGCGGTGTCAGTTCATACCCCTCGCGCGCCAGGATGCCCATCATCACCTCGCTATCGACAAGGTTTTTGGGGCATCCCAGGCTGACGAAGCCTACTTTGATGTTTTGAACGGGCTTTTGCATTTTCTCTGGAAAGGCAATCTTAGCACATGCGGTCGCAGGAGCGTCTTGAGGCAGCTTTCCAGACATTTGGGAGCTTGAAGATCTCGAGATTTACCTCATTCAGGAAACAATTGCGAGACGCTGGCGAATTTCACGGAGCAGATGAATCGACCGCCGCGAGTCAACCTCGGCATTGCCAAACCGCACGGCTTGATACAGCTCCGTGAGCCGGCAGACTGGCGCCGCCAGCTCGCTTTGTTGAATGGAAGAAGCGAATTCCAGCGCCGTGATCCCTTCGGCTTTGCGGTAGCCGCCCAGTGCCAGCACGCGCAGCATCTCTTGATAATGGACGCTGGCTCGCTGAGGCGACAAAGGTCCTCCTCCAGGTGCTCGCAACAGCCACACCCTTGCTAGAAAATCGCGCAGCCCTTTTCCTCCGGCCAAAAACAAGAAAGCCAATACCGCTGCCGCGATGGCAAATTGAATCAGCGAGGATTGCGCGGCGCGGGCTTGCCAACTGCGCATCCAGGCGACCGTTGCGTCATAGAAATGCGCAAACTTTTCGCGCGCACCGGTGGCCCACTGCCGCGAGGTTTGTTTCACACCTTGAGCCAGGGTCATTTGATGTAAAAAATCGTAGTTAATGACCCACTCGCCCCATTGCAATTCGAACCAGTCCACATATTTCGAAATGCCCGCGAACCACCCTGCGGGCGCCGAATCGCCGGAGGGCGTGGGATCAAACGTGATCCAGCCCTGTCCGGGGAAGTAAACTTCCACCCAACCATGCGCGTCGCTGGCGCGCACAATGAAATCGCCGCCAACGCTATTGTATTCGCCGGTTTGGAATCCGTTGATGTAACGCGCGGGAATTCCAAGAGTGCGCAGCATCATAGTCATGGCAGTTGCGAAGTATTCGCAATGGCCTGCGCGGCGGACAAAGAGAAAGTTGGCGAGCCGGTCGCGCGTGGGCGTGCCGCCCAAGTCGAGCGTGTAGCCGAAGTGAGAGCGCAAGTAACTCTGGAGAGCTACCGCTTTGTCATATGAATTCATCGCTCCTGCGGTGGCCTGCAGAGCAAGATCGCGGACTCGCGGATCGAGTTCAGGAATCTGAAGGAAGGTCGCGCGTATGTTTTCAGGGTACTCTGTCCCAGCCGCGCGTAATGCGGCTAAATTTGGCCTCATCGGAGCGGAATTCGCTTCATAGCTCAGCTCCGAATAATTCGGAAATGGATTGAAAATCGACCCCGTCGAATCCACCAGCAAGTAGTTGCGCCGTTGTGCGTCTCCTAAGCCCGATCCCGCGGAAAAGCGGCCCCGCACCACGCTGGTGTTGGAGGCGACGAATATCGCGTCGCTTGCCACCGGCTCGAGAAGAACTGTGTATCGCAATGGATTTCGCGAGGTATTCTCCCGCGCATCAGGCAGAACGAACCAGCCATTCTCATCGAGGAAGACCCGCCGGCGATCGTAAACCGTTCTCGACCACCGCCACCCATCAAAATGGGTGAGCGCAATGCCGCGCCAGTGTTGACCAAGGAAGCGCTCGGGGCCACCCTCCACTTTGACACGCATAACCAATTCGCTGCTCTTCTGGATTTCTCCGATTTGGCCCAGCTCCACATTTTCCGTGAAACCGGTCATGAGCCTGGGCCGCAGCGAATAAGTTCCGAAGTAACCCGCGGTAAATCGCGGCAGGAGAAAAAAGATCAACCCACCCAGCACCAACGCCGCAAGTGCCACAACTCCCGAAGTCAGGGCTAGCGCGCCTAAGAGTTTTTTCGCGGGGACGCTGCCTGCGCCAATCGGTGTCGATGACGCACCCTCAGCGCCGCGCTCGACTTCGAGGCCGACAAACGTGGAAATTCCGAGCGCGATGAAAACCAGAAAAAACACAAGGTATGCTGGATCCACTGTGAGAACAGCCGCAGCCAACATCGAAGCGAACGCCAGCATCGCCAGGAAGAGCGAATCGCGGCGCGAGCGGCCGCTATACAGCCGCGCCATCATTACGAAGAGCAGAAGGTGAACCGTCGTCAATAACGCCGCGTAGAGCGGGGGATTAGGCGCATCGATCGCGCGATTGCGGGCCCAAATGTAGTCCACTGGAATCACAACAAAGAAATACAGCGCCACGCAAATGGTCGCGGCGCGATGGGAAAGCTCCGGCCCGTGCCCGCGCCAGCGGCGAAAACCCTTCCAGACCAGAACGGCGGGCGCGACTATCGTCGTGAAAATGTCGAGCTTGCCCGTGGAAACCAGCGTTAACACAGATGTGTAAAGCAGCAGATAGAGCGAGGCTTCAAAATATTTGGAAAGAATTGTTGGAGACGAGTGAAGGTCCCGCTCACTTGAGCGGGCAGGATGGTCTTGCGGAATCGTGGCGGCGTTACTCATCGATTGCTCTTCAATTCTAGCAGTGGCCTGGCGCGCGCCGATTCTGCTCGCCAACGCTCAGCGCCAACGAGTAACTGTCCGCGCTCGCCAAAGTGGGTATCGGAGCGCCTACATTCAGACGGCTGATTTATTTGTGAAGCGTTTTCCGCGGAATGCGCCGGCTGGAAGCCGGCCGTACAAAATCCGTTTTAGCAGCCGCCGCGATTTTCCGTGTCGCCGAAGAGACCGCGACCTTGCCCACATCTGCAAGTAAAGCGATTCTTGCCGAAGCGCCCTTAATGGCGGGTAACGTCATGACTGGGACTAGAAAGGAAGCCAGCTTAATTTTTCGAAAGGTCACCGTATGGCCTGCCAGCGCGAGTGGCCTCATCTCCAATTTCATACCGGTGTCCTTCGATCCGTAGAGACCGCGAATTTCTCTCGCAACCTCGGCCTTTGGATTCTCCGAAACGACTACGGCTGGGAATTGCCACAGTCCTGAAAATAAGGCTTGTGCTTCGGACATTGTTCCGCCGGCGGAAGGCCGCACAAGCATGGTTCGCCCACGCGGGTCGAGCAGGACTGCGGCGGCAAGCGTCACGCTCACAACGGCGCGCTTACTCCGTTTCGCGGGCAAATCGTCCTCGATGCCGAGCGCTCGCGCGCGGCAGGCGTACGCCACGGGGCAGGCATCGCATCGTGGCGAGCGGGGAGTGCAAACGGTCGCCCCCAGCTCCATCATTGCCTGATTCCAGTCGCCGGCCTCGCGCAACGCTAGCAATGCAAGTGCGGCGAGCTCCAATTCTCGCCAGCGCTTCGGCGCGCGGAGATCCCCACGAACCGCTCCCAGCCGCGCCAAAACTCGCGCTACATTTCCATCCAGCACCGCGAGAGGCTCGCCAAAAGCGATGCTCAGTATTGCCGCCGCAGTGTACTGTCCGATGCCCGGGAGTTCGAGTGCACCCTCCAGTCGGCGCGGAAATCTGCCTCCAAGCCGTGCGACAATTTGTTTTGCCGCGGCGTGCATATTTCGTGCGCGGCTGTAATACCCCAGGCCCGCCCAATACTGCAATACGGTTTCCATTTTCGCGAGGGCCAGCGTCTGAACGGTGGGGAATCGCCGAACGAAGCGCTCGTAATATGGAATCACCGCTACCACGCGTGTCTGCTGCAGCATGACCTCTGATATCCAGATCCGGTAAGGGTCCTTCGTGCGACGCCAGGGTAAATCGCGCTTCTCCCGGCGGAACCATGCGAGAAGACTTTTGCGAAAACGCGCGAGGCGAGCCGCGCTAATCGTCCAAGGCGGTGAAGGGATTGTCGCAGTGGGACGCACGCGCTATTTTCGCACGGGCTACAGCGAATCGGCGAAGACGATATAGGACGTACTCCACAGCGACGTCGGTATCGATCCCCGAGGCTGGCTGGTCAGCACAATTTTGAATACCAGCGATTCGTCGGCTAATTCGCGCAGAAAGTTGCGGCCCGGTTCGTGTGCGCGTGCCTGGATCGCTGCGAGCTGTCGCAGCACATCATAAACATTCTCGACCGCAGGCCCGAGGGGAACTTCGCCGTCCGGGGTCCGAAATCCGATCACGGATTCAATCTCGTGGAAATGCCACGCCAGGCAGGCGCAAAAAGTCACCGCACGCTCGAATCTCTCCGCAACTTTGGCTTCTTCCACCTCATTCGCTAAGGGTTCTCCGGGCGCTAGGAAAGGATCAAGCGCCAGCATTACTCGCCGCTCCTCCTCTCGCGCGTACTCTTTCACTTTGAGGCCGCCCATTTTTGCCGATGCCTTCCAATCCACAAACCGCGCGCTATCCGTACTCACCGCATCCCGAATGGCATAAAGGTCGTGGCCGGGCCCGCGGTGGTAGCTCTCCAATTCGCCGCTGAGCAGCGGCAGTATTTCGAAGAATTCATCGGTCGGCTCAACCGAAGGATATACGGCGATCTCGGCTTTGGCGGGCAGTTTGCGTGACTTTTCCAGGAAGCCAAATGGGAATCGTGAGCGCAGCGAAAGCGCATCCTGATTATAAATGCCGCGCCGCGGGAAGAGCAGCTCCACTCGATTCATGACCGCTTGCCCGCGCGGAATATAAGGGAAGTACACCGGCCGGTTAAGCAGAGCCACTCTGGCGTCCGTTTTCCCGTGCGTGGCACCCTTCCCTCTGCCCTTTCCGATTTCACCAACGACCCGCAACGCAAAGGACGGGAACATCTGTTTTAGGTTACGCAGCCCGACCACCGCGCGCGCCGGCTCGCCCGCGAAAATGTGCTCAGGCAGCTCAAGTTGGAGTTCGATCCCAGCGAGCGTGATGGTTGAGAGAATGCCAGAAAGCAAAATGCCCGCAATTAGACATCCTAGAATCAGGAACAGCAGGTTGTTCCCGGTATTTAGCGCCGCAAGCGCCACTACGAAAATGCAGACCAGGAATACGAGCCCCTCGCGTGTAACGCGGAAATTCATCTGGAACGAGAGCCAGCGCAAGGGCGAGCGCCGCGCCAGCGCCGGTACAATGGTCACCGCAACCCAGCCCGCGAGCCCTAGCGCTCCCAATGCTGATGCTGCGGCCGTCCACACCGCTCCGGATTGCGCCGCTGCCGTGGAAAAAATCGCCAGCCCAAATGCAAACGCCAGCGCGGCCATGGCAATGGCGAAGCTACGCCATCCGGTCAAATCTTTTTCAATTCGATTGGCAAAAGACTTGTTCGAGGACGAAGACATCTTTGAGGCCAAAAGGATCAGACCGGAACGCGTACCGTTTCCACCAATTCTCGAAGGAGCATTTTCGCCTGCTCCGATTTTTTCTGCGTGGAAACAGACCGCGAGTTGACGACCACTCGATGCGCGAACACCGGCACCACGAGCTGTTTGAAATCGTCCGGCAGGCAGAAATCGCGCCCTTTCAGAAACGCACGCGCCTGCGCGGCTCGATGCAGCATGAGCGCACCGCGCGTGCTCACTCCCAGACTCAGTTGATCGGTCTGTCGAGTGCGTTCCACGATCTCCAGCGCATAATCGAGGAGGCTTTCTTCCACATGGACGTGCTCCACTGCCTGTTGCAGCGCGACCACATCCTCCGCCTCCATCGGAGGCGCAAGAGAATCCACTCCAGCCCGTCCGTGCGCTCGCAGTATGTCTTTTTCACTGGCGCGCGCCGGATAGCCCATTTTCACTCGCAACAGGAACCGGTCGAGTTGCGATTCGGGCAAAGGATACGTGCCGTGGTGTTCCACCGGATTCTGCGTTGCCAGGACCATGAATGGCCTGGGCAATGTGTGCGTGTAATTGTCCACCGTCACCTGTGCTTCATTCATCGCTTCCAAAAGCGCCGATTGCGTTTTCGGTGTAGTGCGGTTGATTTCATCCGCGAGCACGATATTGGCAAACAACGGCCCGGGTTTGAACTCGAATTCCTGCCGCGATGGATTGAAGATGCTGACGCCAATCACATCGGACGGCAACAAATCTGAAGTGAACTGAATTCTCTGGAAAGAGCAGTGGAAGGATTTCGCCAACGCCTGTGCCAGTGTCGTTTTGCCCACCCCGGGCACGTCTTCAATCAGCAGATGCCCTCGCGCTAGCAGCGCAACCAGAGCCATCTCGATGACTTCATCTTTGCCTTTGATGACGCTTGCGATCGAGCGCTGAAGCTGCGCCACCTGCGCCGCGGCCAGCACCCTATCTAGCGAATTTCCAGGCGCCGCGATATGCGAAGTTTCCTTTGTTGGCGCGATTTTCGTAGTCGTTCCCGGCATGGATGTGGTCGCCATCGGCTTAAGCCCTGTCTCCTGTCAAAATGCCCGGCAGTTCTGCTAAAGTATTTAATTCGTGGGCGACTAGCTCAGTTGGTTAGAGCGCTCCCCTCACACGGGAGAGGTCCAAGGTTCAAGTCCTTGGTCGCCCACCAATTTTCCGCGCCACCGCCCGAATGGGACGCAGGAGTTCTATCTTAGCGAATTCTCGCCATGTCAACCGCGCTGCGAACAATTGAGTTTCTATGTTTGGGGGTATGGCTGGGCGGGATTTGTCTGTTGAGTTTTGTGATTGCGCCCGGTGCGTTCAGCATTCTGCCCAGCCGCGACATTGCCGGAACATTCGTGGGCTTCACTCTCAGCCGACTTCACCTTATTGGCATCGGAGCCGGTGTGATCTACCTTGTCGCGCATTTCCTGCGTTCCACTTCATTCCCAGCCCTGGCCCGCTATGCCGCCATCGCCGTAATCCTGATGATCCTGCTGACAGCTTTCTCCCAATTTTACGTCGCGGCGCAGCTCGCAGACCTGCGCGTTCAGATGGGCTCCGTTCAGAACACGCCAACGGATAATCCGATGCGCGCTACCTTTGATCGCCTGCATCGCGTGTCCGTCGGATTGGAAAGCGCGGTGCTTCTACTGTGCATCGCCGCGATGTATCTCACCGTCCGCGCATCTTAAGGCGCCCTGTCTTTGATGTGCGTGGCAATGTACCACTCATTGCCGAACGGATCCGTCACGCCACCCATGCGATCTCCGTAGGGCATGTCGGCAATCGGATAAAGTGAAGTGGCTCCGGCGCGCAATGCGCGTTTGTAGACTTCATCGGCGTTCTCGACGTAAATGTAAACGCCCGGCGGCGTCGGTTGGTACTGGCCGCGAGGTTCGCCGACCATCACGACCGAGTTTCCGATTCTTGCTCTCGCATGGCGAACGGTGCCGTCAGGTGCGTCGTGGCGAAACATCAGCTCAGCTCCAAACACAGTAATTAAGAATTCGATGAAGCGAGCCGCACCCTTCGGATTAAATCCAAGCAAAATGTCGCCCGAATTCGCAGGCGCGTGCTCTGAAATCCGCCGCGTGTTGATATACCAATTATTCCCGCCGGCATCGGTCACACCCGCATCGCGGTCGCCCCAGGGTTGCGTCACGGGTTCGTAAATTGAAGTTGCTCCTGCGGCCATCGCGCGGCGATAGAACTCATCCGCGTCGCTTACATTGATCAACATGTTGGCATTGCGCGCAGGGCCTTCCCAGGTTCCGCCACCGCCGATCATCAGCATGGAATCGCCGACTTTGATTTCTGCGTGAATGCCGCCGGCCCCGCCCTGGCTGCGGAAAAGTTCGTCGCCGCCGAAGGCTTGCTTCACAAAAGCAATCACTTCCTCCACAGGCATCACCTGAATGTATGGGGTAATCGTGCGGAAACCTTTGCGGATTGGATTCACAGTTGTTGTGGACATGGTTCCTTTTCCTTGCAATTTAGATTTCTTCAGCAGTTCGGATTTCAGCCGCGCCTTGAAATTTTCACTCGGAATACCTCGTAGGGCTGCCGCAACACGCAGCAACGTCGCTTGACGGACTCCTGCGCCACGCTCCGGCGCATCGGGCCGGGAGAGGATTGCCTCTACCGCCAAATCAAGTTCGTCAATTGGAGAACGCTTAGCCATTGCACTCGCTCATTTCGCACTACTCATTTTGAGCCACCCATTTTGTCCCGCAGATTCTGCAGCGCCCTGAACTGAAGCTGCTTCACTGCGCCTTCCGACCGTCGAAGCTCCTGCGCGATTTCTTGAATACTTTTCTCTTCCGCAAATCGCATTTGGACCACGCGCTTCTGGTCCGCGGGTAGAGTCCTGACTAATTTGAAAAGCTTTGCGCGGTGCTCGATTGCGGTGAGGCCGGACGGACTGGGATCAACCTGATCAGTCATTGGGCTTCCCGATTCCCGCGCGGCGCTCTTCCACTTGTCCGCCAGCGCATTTGAGGCAATCTGGTAGAGCCACGCTTTAAAAGGGACTCCACGCGCCTCAAACTTCCTTATATTCGCCAGCGCCCGGTGAAAAACATCCGCAGTCAAATCCTGAGCCGCGTCTCGATTGCCCACACGATGGGCAATGAACGCATATACGTGGTCAAAATGGACCTCGTATAGGTCGGCGAAGCGGCCGGGGTCTTTCTGCGCGGCCGCGATCAGAAGCCTCTCTTCGGCTTCATTCCATGGAGCTTTCAACAATTTCTCCGCGATTCAGGCTCTCCATACCATAAACTGCGCAGCCGCCGAAAGGTTACGCTTCAATTTCCATGACTTGGTTCAGGTATCAGTAGCTGGCCGCGTTACTGCGGAGCAGAGGGCTTCAGATTGAGGATCTTGCTTTCACTGGACTTCACACTCACCAATTCCGCGCTGCTTTGATTTCGATCGGCATAGTCCATCGAGAAATAGGTTTGTTCCTGTGTTGGAAGTACGGCGAACATGTAATAGTCCCCGGGAATCACTCCTGAAATCACGTATTGGCCGCTGAAATCTGATGTCCCCGTCATCGTATACCGGGGCACTTGCCGCAATTCGCGCGATTGCGGAATCATCACCACCATCAAACCCGGCACTGGCTTGGTGCCGTCCATCACCTGTCCGCTCACTGTGCCCGCATCATTTGCAATTGTAATCGAGCAATCGTTGAGCGTTTGGTTGGGTTCCAAACTTAACGGCTGCCGTGCGACCTCCCTCCCGGCACAAATAACTCGCTTCATATATGCCCCGGACTGTCCGCCGCTGAGTGAAAAACTGTACTGCCCCGGCGAAACCTCCTTGAAATCGAACGCGCCAGTCGCTTCCAACGCCTGGCTGCCAGGCCCGCCGCGGCC
>DATNHU010000037.1:0-9196 GCA_035604795.1 Candidatus Limnocylindrales bacterium | reverse complement strand
CGACATCGAGCGTGGACACGAAGACGGAGATGATGATCCGCGAGGCGCTGAACCGTTTGCTTCAAGGACGGACCGGCGTGGTGATTGCCCACCGATTAAGCACGATCCAACACGCGGATTCAATTCTGGTGTTTCACAAGGGCAAATTGCGCGAGCAGGGTTCGCACCAGGAATTGCTGGCGCAGCGTGGGATCTATTACCGGTTGTACCAGCTCCAATACAAGGATCAGGAGTTGCGCATCCCTGTGCCGCCTGCAGGGGAAGCTGCGGGCAAAATGCTTCCCGCGAGCGACTAAATTAGCGCCGCCTTTCGCAAACGTTTGGCCTGAAATGATTCCACCACAAATCCTGATTTCCGCAGGGGAGGCATCGGGTGATATGTATGCCGGGCGCCTCGCGGCAGAACTCATTCGGCGCACAGGCGCGCACATGTTCGGCATGGGCGGCGAGAAGATGCGCCAGGCAGGCGTTGAACTGGTTGCCCAATCCTCCGATGTCGCTGTCTCAGGCATCAGCGAGGTCTGGAGCAAGCTGCCCGAGTTGCGCCGCACGATGGCTCGCTTGGAGCATGAGGCGGAGGCGCGCAAACCTCAAATCGCCATCCTGACGGACTTCCCCAGTTTCCACGTACGGCTGGCGAGCAAATTGCAGCGGCAGACCATTCGCTGCGTGTGCTTCATCGCACCGCAATTTTGGGCCTGGCGGCCCTGGCGGGCGAAACTGATTGCGCGGCGTTTCATCAAAGCCCTTTGCATATTCCCTTTTGAGGAGGATTTCTACCGCGAGGCGGGCGTCGCAGTTTCTTTCATCGGACACCCCTTGGTAGATATTGTCCGGCCAACCATGCCGCGCACCGATTTCCTCGCGCAACAAAGGTTGGATTCGTCCCGACCCATTGTGGCGTTGCTGCCGGGAAGCCGCATGAATGAGTTGCAACACAACTTGCCGGCGATCTTGGACGGCTGCGGCCAAATTGCACGGCAGAAACCCGGATGTCAGTTCGTCCTCGCGTTGGCTTCCGGATTCACAGCAACTCTGGATCCGGTTCCGGGATCATCTGCGAAAACTTTGCGGATGCAGACGGGCGCAATCGGCCATTCATTCCCTATGCCAACGAGTATTGATCTCCGGGTTGCAGCCGGAATGACCTACGATGTTGTTGCCGCGGCATCGGCGGCAGTCGTCGCCAGCGGCACTGCCACCGTGGAAACTGCCTTACTGGGCACGCCCATGGTTGTTGTGTACCGGGTGGCGCGACTGACGGAACTCATTGTGCGCACATTTGTAACCACGAAATACGTGGCCATGCCAAATCTGATTGCCGGGCGTGCCGTGGTGCCGGAACTCCTTCAGCAGGAGTGCACGGGACCGCGCATTGCAGGCGAAATTGTGCAGCTTCTGGATTCGCAGGCTGCGCGCGAGGAGATGCAGCGCGGGTTGGCCGAGGTCCGCGTAAAGCTTGGGCCGGGCGGAGCGATTAACCGGGCCGCTGAAATTATCACCGGATTGCTGTAAAACTGTCTTGGCAA
Source organism: Candidatus Limnocylindrales bacterium (assembly GCA_035604795.1). Lineage (GTDB taxonomy): Bacteria > Acidobacteriota > Terriglobia > Acidiferrales > UBA7541 > DASTCZ01. The sequence continues at coordinate 7,667 of DATNHU010000037.1, read as the reverse complement.
CTCAAAGCCACCACTCTGGTATCTTATTAGTTGGGGAACTAGAGGAACGAGGAATAATTGAAGCTCAAGCAAGCGAAGATAGCGGCGCTGATTGCATTCCTGGCCGGCGCGTACGCCGCGGCGCCCTCCATCTCCGCGCAGCAAGGACCCATGAGGGCGCCTGTCACGGCGGGGCCCTCGTTTCGTGCCACGCACTATGACGTGACGGCCACGCTCACTCCCGCGCGCCAGATGCTGGCCGCGCACGCCACTGTGGATTTCACGGCGACGGACGCTTCAAATGTGGTGCAGGTCGAGCTGCATCCCAATCTGCAAATCAGCACGATCACCAATGCCAATGGAAACCCGGTGACATTCTCACGCGACACAGGCAATCCTCTTCAGTTGCGGATTAATCTCGATTCTCTGGTCGCGCCAGGCGGAACGGTCACGCTGAATTTCGATTATGGCGGGCCTTTGCTCAACGACGAAAACAGTCCCGTGCCTGGCGTGAAGCTGGCCTACATCAACGCCGACGGGGCGTATCTTCTGCAGCCCGCGCGCTGGTTTCCGTTGACCTTCTACCCCTCGAACCGCTACACCGGCGTCTTCAAGATTCAGGTGCCGGAAGCATTCAGCGTGGCCGGAACGGGCAAGACCAGCCCACCGCAGATGATTTCCGAAAAGGCCGCCGTTCCCGAAGTCATCAAGCCAGGACAGATTCCACCGCCGCCGGCTCAGCAGAAGATCTACACCTTCCGCGATGATCGCCCTGAACCAAGCGGAACGTTTGTCGCCGCTCCTTTTCAAGTAACCCTGGTGGATGCGGGCGGGATCAAAGTGCAGGTTTTCACCTTCCCGACCTCAACCCAAACCGCCCAGCTTTATGGGCAGGACGCGGGGAAGATGATCACGGATTTCTCGGATGAATTTGGCGCGATTGGCGATCCCACCATCACCGTCGCCGAGATGAATGACGGCAGCGTCTCTGGGTTCGCGGCGCCTGGACTGGCTCTGATCAGCCAGCGCCAATGGGATCCCCGCGGTAACACACGCCTGCTTTCGCGTTTGGTCGCGGCACAGTGGTTTGGCGTATCGGTGATGCCCGCAACTTCCTCCGATGTATGGGTGACCGACGGCCTGGCACGATACTGCGAAGCAATTTACGCCGACCAGGAATCCGGCAGAGAAGCCATGAACCGCGCGGTGGAAGACTTTGCGGTCGGCGCGCTGATGTACGAAGACCTGTCAGCGGTCACTCAGGCCGGGCAGCTCAAGCCATTCACCGAGCAATATCGCTCCGTCGTGGAGGATAAGGGCGCCGTGGTTTTTCATATGATCCACTCGCTCGAAGGGGATGACCAATTCAAAGCGCTATTGCGCGATTTCTACCGCCGCTACGCAGGCCACTTCGCACGCGTGATTGATTTTGAGTCGCTGGCGCAGGAGTTCATGGACTTCAAGGCCGCGGGAACCAAGCTTCCAGAGAAGATTTCGCCCAACTCTCCGCCCCCGCCCCCACCGGCCAATTCGCACAGCATGTCGCCCTTTTTCGCGCAGTGGCTCAGTTCCACCGGCATCCCGGAATTCACGGTGGACTACAAAGTCTACCGGAATCAGAAGGGATTTCAGGTCATCGGGAAAGTGAAGCAGAGCCTGGATACCTTCAGCATGCCCATGGAGATGGAAGTGCAAACGGAAGGAAATCCGGAATTTAAGACCATTCAGGTGACCGGCGCTGAAACCCCTTTCACCATTGATTCCTTTGGCAGGCCGAAACCGGGCGGAGTGGTGCTGGACCCGCACGACTACATTCTAAAGGCCAGCCCGCAACTGCGCATCCGCGCCATCATCGCGCGCGGCGAGTCGGCGGCAGAACAGGGTAAATACATGGATGCGATCGCTCAGTATCAAAACGCATTGGATGTGCAGAAGAACAACGCCCTGGCATTGTTCCGCATGGGGGAAGCATTTTTCTTCCAGAAGAACTACACCGCGGCGGCCAATTCATTCCGCAGCGCGATTGGCGGCGACACCGATCTGAGCACCAAGTGGGTGGAAGCTTGGGGACATATGTACATGGGAATGATTTATGACCTGACGGGTCAGCGCGACCGCGCCATAAACGAATATCGCCTGGTCCAGCAGTCGAAGGACAACACTGGCGGCGCCCAGGACTTGGCGCAAAAATATATGTCGCAGCCGTACAAGGAAGGACTTTAACGCGGGGCCACGCCGGTCAATCTCCCTGTAGCGATTCCCTTTTGGTGAACCATTACCCTGAACGTTTCACCCATTCCCTCCGGATGAATCAGAGATGAAAGGCCGAGCTGCGCGCGCAGGCGGTCGGGTTCCGATTGGCCGGGGTCGTATAAATCAGCAAATTCATTTTTCTGGCCAAGCGCCAGCAGGAATCTGCTTTGCGGTACGATGCCAACCGGTTCAAGGCCGGCATCTCTTCCCCATAACTCGAGCGCTGTGAAATTGGCGTGCGATGTAAGATCCTGTTCACCCGGAGCGGCGTAAAAATCATCGCTGACGCGATGATCCCGGTAGCTGAGCAGAGTGCCCTTCATGCGCTGCTCACTATAGAGCTGCCGGGCCTCGTAGCCGTAGTCCACAGTCAGGACGAATCCGCGCTGAAGTCTGCGGCCAGATTCGGCGATCCAATCGCAAGCCGCTAGCCCCGCCTCTGCTTCCTGGCCATCTGCCAGTGCAATTCCCTGCCGCTTGAAGTATTCCTCAATGCGCTGCGTGGAAAGGGGGCCCGGCGCGTCCATGAATCGGCCACCTTCATAGCTGACATGAATCTCACGAAGATTGCCTTCGTGGCACTCGACACGATGAACAGGCATGGCGTCAATCATTTCGTTGGAAAAGACGCAGCCGGCTGAAATTTGGGCTGGGAGCTCCGCTCGTGATTCGGCGCGGCCGGCGGCGAGATGTCCGCCGATTGTCGCGGTGTGCGCAGCACGGCGCGCCGGCGACCGCTCGACGGCAAGATATTTCAGCGCGGAGTAAAAATCGGGCAATCGAGCCGCGGCGAAATCGAGAATGTGGCCGGCCAAACGGCCGACTCCGGCGCCGGCCTCCACAACTTCAAACGACGCAGGCCGGTCCAGCAAACGCCACATTTCATCCAACTGACTTGTGATCAATCGCCCAAAAATGGGATGCACGTCCACGCTGGTGTAGTAATCAGCGAAGCGCGTGCGCTCGGGACGACTGTAATAACCATGCGCGGGATCGTAAAGGCACGTTTCCATGTATTCCGCAAAAGTGATTGGTCCATTGGATGCGATGCGCTTGGCCAACTCGCGAGCAAGCGGGGTTTGCGCTGTGGCGGCTCTGGATTGCATGCGCGGCTGCATTACTAGGCGGGCCCTTGAGGGTTGCGCGTGAACATTTCAATCACATAGTCGTGCAGGCAGTCGTAAAGCTGCCGCTGGAAGCTCCACGGAAATTGCGGGCTTTCAATTTCGCGCGGGCGAAGCAGGAATAAATAGCGGTGGACTTCCACTCCTTCAGGCTTGAAGAATATCTCGACCTCCACGCCATCGGCCGCGGGCCGCGCATCGAAAGCAAAAAGGGGATGCTCGTAGCGCGTAATCTCATGCCGCACTTTTTCCAAATGGGATTGCACTGGGGGATTCTACCTGTTTCCCGCCGCGTCCGCGCTTGCGCCCGTTTCGGAGACGAGCTTGCGGAACTGCTCCTGAAAAATACGTAAAGCGCCGTCATCGTACAAAACAAAATCCACGCGCTCGAGCGAAGTTGGCCCGGTCAAATGCTTCAGGGTCTCTCGCAACATGATTTCAGCGCACTCCTGCAAAGGAAATCCAGCGATGCCCGTGCCCACCGCGGGAAACGCGATGCTCTTCAGCCCTCGCTCGGCGGCAATTCGCAGAGAATGTGCGGTGGAGGTGCGCAGCGCCGGCGCCGATGTGCTTCCGCCGAGCTGCATGCTGGCTGCGTGAATCACATGCCGCGCGCGCAGCTTCCCTCCTCCGGTGATCGCCGCGCCGCCGATGGGAATGGACCCGATCGAGTCACATTCCTTCTGAATGGAGTCGCCGCCCTTGCGTCGAATCGCGCCCGCGACCCCACCTCCAAGTTGCAGGTCATTGTTGGCAGCGTTGACGATGGCATCGGCGTCGCGCTCCGTCAGGTCGCCAACCATCAAGTGAATTTTGGTGTGTGGCCCGGCCATGAATTCGCCTCTAACCTTTTGAAGAAGGATAGTCGTAAACGCCGCGTCCGGATTTGCGCCCCAGGCGGCCCGCCTTTACATATTGACGCAGCAGCGGTGCGGGGCGGTATTTTTCGCCCAGCGTCTTGTGCAGATATTCCAGGATGGAAAGCCGCACGTCGAGGCCAACCAGATCCACCAGCTCAAATGGACCCATTGGGTGATTCAAGCCAAGCTTCAGTGCCTTGTCAATGTCCTCCGCGGACGCGATGCCCTCTTCCAGCATGTAGAACGCTTCGTTGCCGATCATGGCGTTGATGCGGCTGGTGATAAACCCCGGCGCCTCGCGCACCACCACGACTTCCTTGCCCATCCGCGCGCCAATTTGCCGGCAAGTTTCAATCGTGTCGCCGGAAGTCTCCAACCCCCGCACCACCTCCAACAACTTCATCTTTGGCACGGGATTAAAGAAGTGCAACCCAACGCATTTATCCGGCCTGCAAGTGATGGTAGCCATTTCGGTGATGGACAAAGATGAAGTGTTGGAAGCGAAGATCGCGCCGGGCTTCGCAAACTTGTCCAGCAACGTGAAAATCTCCAGCTTCACTTCCATGTCTTCCGGCACGGCCTCGATAACCATGTCCGCTTCGCGACAGGCCTCTTCCACAGAATGCGCCGAACCCAGCTGCGCGATCCCCAGGTCGCGCTGCTCGGGCGTCAGTTTCCCCCGTTCGACTCCTTCATTTAACGAGGTACGAATGTAGGCCAGTCCTTGGTCCAACATGCTCTGCGTGATGTCTTCTAGGATTGTGCGATACCCGCCAAACGCGGCGGCATATGCGATACCGCGGCCCATGGTGCCCGCACCAATCACTGCAATGGTCTTTACTTCCATTTGGTGAACTTCCTATTTCCGCACAGGGAACATCCGTGCGGCGTTATCGTATAAAATTTTGCGCCGCGCCGCTTCCGAAATCGGCAGGGCCATGAATTTGTCAATGTTTCCGCGGATTTCAGGGACGCCCGGGCCGGGCCAATCCGTTCCCCAAAGGACCTTGTCAGCAATTTCTTCAATGCGCGGGAAATATTCCATCAGCTTTTGTGGGGGAATACCTGAAATATCCATGTGCATATTCTTGTGACGGCGGACCAGAAAGAACGCCTCATCCATCCAAAGGGGGCGGCCGCCGTGCGCCAGGATCACAACCAAGTTGGGATAATCCACCCCAATGTCATCGGCCAAAATGGGCTGCGCATGCTTGTTGCGCGCTCCTGGAAAAATCGAAGTGCCGGTGTGAATCATCACCGGAAGGCCGAGTGCCTGCGCGCGCTCGTAAATGGAAGCCAGCGGCCCCATTCCGTCACGATATGCGTTCGGAGAAAAAACCTGGTGCGCGGGATGGACCTTCAGACCGCGAATCCCGAGGCGGGCGATTCGGTCCACCTCCGCTCCCGCGTCAGCCACATATAAAGGATGGACGGAGCCAAACGCGAGCAGCCGCTCCGGCGCAAACGAGCAATAGTTTGCAATCCAATCGTTGACTTCGGGAGGAAATCCAATCACGTCGGGACTTACATAGTTGATTAAGCCTGCCCGCTCGACTCCGAGCCTGTCCAGAAATTCAAGGAACGCTTTCGGATCGGAAGAATATTTCTCAACTTCAGCAAAATCGCGCCGTCCGCGTTTCACCAGCGCAAGCGCCTCAGGCTTGAACATGTGCAGCGGCTGAATATGTATGTGAATGTCGATGATGGGCGGCGTCAATGGGGCTCCGGGGGATCAGTCGGCGGCGGGCCTCTCCTGCGCGGGCGGATTAATCCGGCCAAGCCAGCTTTGCTCCAGCGCGCGCCGGGTGAACACATGAAGCATTTCGCGGCGATACACCGGCGTGGAAGCCGATGTCGTGAGTGGCTTCCCCGTGCGGATCGCTGTCTTCGCAACGCGCTCAATCAATTCCGGGGAATATTTTTTCCCGATCAATTCCGCCGCGGCTTCGCGCAACAACAGGGGCGCGGGATTCACGGCATTGATGGCCACGCGCGCATCGCGGCAAATTCCATCCTTATCCACGTCAAGCGCCGCGGCGACTCCGGCGAGCGGATAATCAATTGAATTTCGCATTCGCAGTTTCAGATAAGCGCCGCGCCGCCCCGCGGTGCGCGCGGGCAGAATGGCCGCGGTAAGCATTTCGTCGCGCCCAAGCTCAATTCGGTCCATCCCGTCGTTGCGGTAAAACTTTTCAAGCGATAGCCGCCGCGTCCCGCGCGGGCCGGCTATTTCAATCTCCGCATCCAGCGTGAGCAGAGCCGGAGCGGTATCGCCCGACCACACCGCCCAGCACCGTTTTCCGCCAGGCGCAACGTGGCAGACGTCACCATCTTTCTTCAGGCAACCGCCCAACGATTCACGCCAGAATTCCGACTGGTTGTACCAGACGCAACGCGTCTCCAGGCACAGATTGCCTCCCAGCGTGCCCATGTTGCGCTGCAGCGGCCCGGCAATCGTGCGCGCCGCAGCGGACAGCACGGGGTATTTCTGCGCGAGCCCTGCTGAGTGCTCCATTTCAGCGAGCGTGGTCAGCGCGCCAATCCGCAGCGCACCGCTTTCAACTGAGGTCATGCCGCGCAAGCCCGCGATAGACTTGATGTCCACCAGCACGCGCGGCGAAAAAAGCCGCATCTGCAAATTGGGAACGACGTCGGTGCCGCCGGCAAGGATCATCGCATCCGCGCCGTGCTCCGCGAGGATGCGAACAGTCTCGTCCACTGTTCGGGGCCGGATCACTCTCGCTGCGGGCAAATGAGGCACGGTCATCGCGCGCCTCCATTGCTCGACGCTTTCCTGCGTTTCTCCTGAATCGCCGCCAAAACTTTCTCGGGAGTGATCGGCAACGTGTTGATACGCACGCCGACGGCATCGTAAATCGCGTTGGCAACCGCGGGAATCGTCGCCGCGAGTGAACCTTCCCCCGCCTCCTTGGCGCCGAACGGCCCTTCGGGATCGTTGCTCTCCACGATGATGCAATCAATCTGCGGGGTCTCAAGGGTCGTGGGAATGCGGTATTCCAGCAGCGTGGGATTCATCAGCCGGCCATTGTTCCACACCATTTCTTCCTGCACCGCCTGCCCCAACCCCATGTAAACCGACCCGATCACTTGCCCTTCCACCGCCAGTGGATTCAGCGCCCGCCCGCAATCATGCGCCACAACAATTCGGTGGACAGTCACGTGCCCCGTCTCCGTATCCACGCTGACTTCAACCACCTGCGCGCTGTAGCTGTACGAAGGCGACGGCCCCACTCCCGCGCCCTTGAATTTTCCGCCGCGCGATTCTTCCGGCGGCGTGTAAGCGCCGCTCGCCACCAAAGCGCCATGAAAGTCAATCGCGGCGATGACGGCTTTATCGAAGCTCATCCGCAGCGCGGAATTCTTCGACGAAACAATCTCCTCGCCTTGCGGCTCCAACTCCTCCGCAGAGCAGCCCAGCCGCTTGGCGACC
>DATNHU010000036.1:0-18233 GCA_035604795.1 Candidatus Limnocylindrales bacterium | reverse complement strand
AAGCCACTAAACAGGCCGGAGAAATTGCCGGGCTGGAAGTAGTGCGCATCATCAATGAGCCGACGGCGGCGGCGCTGGCCTATGGATTGGACAAGAAGAAGGACGAAACCATCGCCGTGTACGACCTGGGCGGCGGAACGTTTGATATTTCGATTCTGGAAGTGGGAGAGGGCGTGGTGGAGGTCAAGTCAACAAACGGCGACACGCACCTGGGCGGCGACGACATCGACCACCGAATCGTGGAGTGGATTATCTCCGAGTTCAAGAACAACGAAGGAATTGATTTGAGCAATGACAAGATGGCCTTGCAAAGGCTGAAGGAAGCCGCAGAGAAGGCCAAGATCGAACTGTCCCAGCTGATGGAGACGGAAATCAATCTTCCGTTCCTGACGGCAAATGCGTCCGGGCCCAAACACCTTACGATGAAACTGACCCGGACGAAACTCAATCAGCTGATGGAAGATCTGTTGCAACGAAGCGTTGGCCCTGTGAAGCAGGCCCTGGCCGACGCGCAAATCGGGCCAGACAAGGTTGATGAGGACGTGCTGGTGGGAGGTTCGACGCGGATTCCGCGTGTAATCGAAATCGTCAAAGACCTGTTTGGAGGCAAAGATCCGCACAAGGGAGTCAATCCGGATGAAGTTGTCGCGGTAGGTGCAGCCATTCAGGGAGGAGTACTGGGCGGCGAAGTGAAGGACATTCTGCTGCTTGATGTGACGCCGCTTTCGCTGGGCGTGGAGACTTACGGCGGCGTGATGACCACCTTGATCGCGCGGAATACCACCATCCCGACGCGGAAGTCGGAAATTTTTTCGACTGCGGCGGACAATCAAACCTCCGTTGAAATCCACGTGATGCAGGGCGAGAGACCGCTGGCCAAGGACAACCGGACTCTTGGCAAATTCCATTTGATAGGGATTCCACCTGCGCCGCGCGGAGTTCCGCAAGTCGAAGTGACGTTTGACATCGACGCCAACGGGATTCTGAACGTGTCCGCCAAGGACATGGCTACCAAGAAAGAGCAGAAGATCACCATCACCTCGTCCACCGGGCTGAGTAAAGAAGAAGCCGAGCGGATGAAGAATGACGCCGAATCGCACGCGGAAGAGGACCGCAAGCGGCTTGCGGAGATTGAAGCGCGTAACCAGGCCGACAGTCTGGTCTACCAGGCCGAAAAGCTGCTGAAGGAAAATCGGGAAAAGGTGAGCGAGTCCGATGCCAAGTCCGTTGAAGAGGCCATCGAGGCTTGCCGCAAAGCGCTGGCGGATGGGAATGTGGAGACAATCAAGTCGGCCACCGAACAGCTCCAGGGCTCGATGCACACGCTGGCAGAGGCGATGTATAAGGCCACGGCGGCGCAAGCCGGTGCGGCGCAAAGCGGGCCGGGGTCATCTGGCGATGGAGCTTCGACGACTGGATCGTCTACTGAAGGGAAGAAACCCGGCCAGGGCGATGTGATTGACGCCGAATTCGTGGACGTGGATGACTCAAAGAAACCAAATTAACTTTTCCAATAGTGGAAGAGTCCATTTGTCGAGGAGCGGTCGTTGAGCACATTTGAGGGAGTGCGGCGCATGGGTCCTCCCGTGGCCGTGCAGAAGCTGCGCGAAGACTTCTACCTGATCCAAGTGGGCCTTAGCGAGACGCCGAGCGCGGATTGGAAGCGGTTGTTTTACGATACGCAACAGGGACCGCCCGCCGATTTCCTTCCTCGCGCCGTGGAAATGAGCGGCGCATTGTTGAAATTCCGGTCCGAAGGCGCAAACGTTGAATCCCGGATGGGTTGGATCGACAAATGGATCGACCGCGCCAATCAAAAGGAAGCCTCGATGGCCGGGCGGCTCGATGAAGAACGCCGCCGGCGGCGCGAGGAATTCGGGCGCGAGCAACAAGAGCTAAACGAGTTGAATGCCCGCTGGGCGAAATTGTAATTGCCCGGAATCGCGCCCGGCGGGACTCGCTCTGGGCGCGAAAGGGAACACATGGCGACTGCAGCCAAACAGGATTACTACGAACTTCTAGGAGTGCCACACAAGGCGCCTCTGAAGGAAATCCGCCAAGCTTATCGAAAGCTGGCGCGAAAGTATCACCCCGATTTAAATCCCGGCGATAAATCCTCGGAAGAAAAATTCAAGAAGGTACAGGAAGCGTACGACATTCTTTCCGATACGAAGAAGCGCCAGATGTACGACCAATTCGGATTTGACGCCGAACGCGTGCAGCAAGGCGCGGGCGGCGGGGGGCCCAATCCCGGAGTGAATGTGGACTTCAGCGGATTCGATTTCGGGGGCAGTGGGGGGACGAGCTTTCGCGACCTTTTCAGCCAATTCTTTCGTGGTGGCGGGGCAGAACCCGCGGGGCCGATACAAGAGCCGGGATCCGACCTGGAGTATCGCGTTGAGATTGGTTTTTGGGACGCCGTGCGTGGCGCAGTGAAAAAAATCACAGTCATGCGGCTGGACACATGCGGGACATGCCATGGCACTGGGGCGACGGGAAATTCAAAGCAGGTTTGTCCGGATTGCAGCGGCACGGGCCACCTGACACGTACCAGCGGCAACATGCGTTTCGACGTAGTCTGCCCCAGGTGCGGCGGCACGGGCCACCTGCGCAATATATGCCCGACTTGCGGAGGCGAAGGGCGCGTGCGGCGCGCGGACACGATTGATGTCCGAATCCCGCCAGGCATGCAGACCGGGGCGCGCGTGCGTGTGCCCGGAAAAGGAAACGTAGGCACGCTGGGCGCTCCTCCGGGAGACCTCTACATCATTCTCGACGTGCAGCCTCACCCATTTTTCGAGCGGCGCGGGGACGACCTCTACACACGCGTGCCGATTTCGGTGAGCGAGGCGGCGCTGGGTGCAAAGATAGAGGTGCCTACCATCGATGGGCGCTCGATGTTGCGTGTGCCTCCGGGCTCATCCAGTGGCCGGATGCTTCGACTGCGCGAAAAGGGAGTGCCCCACGCGCGCACGCCGGAGAAGCGAGGCGATCAGTACGTAGAATTGCAAGTGACGGTGCCCGACGCCGTGGACGAGCGCGTCCGAAACCTGCTGAAGGAATTGGCGCAACTGGCGCCGGAAGACCCGCGGCGCGATTTGTTCACGCGCGCGGGCGTGTAAGGAGGATTGCGATGGCCACCAAAACCAAGAAAAAAGCGCGCGCGGGATATATGATCAGCGCCGTCGCAACGCTTTACAAAATCCACCCGCAAACCTTGCGGCTGTATGAGCGGGTCGGCTTGCTGAAACCGTCGCGCTCCCTAGGCAATACGCGGCTTTACACCGATACCGACCTGGAGCGGCTGGACATCATTTTGAACCTGGCGCGAGAAATGGGAGTGAATCTGGCGGGCATCGAGATCATCCTCAACATGCGGGACAAGATGAACGGCATGCAGCGCCAGATGGAACAATTCATCCATTTCGTGCAGCAGGAGTTGGGCCCGGCGATGCGCTCGGTGCAAACGAAACCCTCGCGGGAAGCGATCGTGCGAGTTAATCCGCCCCGCGTCATCCGCGTGCACAAATAATTCTTGCTCGGAAAAGACCTTCAGAACTTCGCTTCGATCAGTTTCAAGAGAGCCGTGAGGGTGTGATTGACCGGCGTAGGGACGCCCAGTTCCACGCCACGCCGCACAACGTAGCCGTTGAGGGCATCCACCTCGGTGTGCCTGCGCCGAGCAACATCCTGCTCTGTGGATGAAGTGACCTCCCCCATTTTCCTCGCAAAAGACGTGAGCTTATCGAGGAGTTCCTGCTCGGGGATCGGGATGCCCGAGGCCCGGCCCACGGCAATCGTTTCACGGGCCGCGGCAAGCATGGCGTCGCGCCCCCAATCGTCGTTGCCAATGGCTCCATAACTTGTCCGTGCGATAGCGCTCATTGCATTCAAGGCACAGTTGAATACAAACTTGAGCCACAGTTCGGCCTGAATGTTGTCGGAGATGAGGCAAGGAACTCCGGCCCTGGCGAAAGTTGCGGCGATACGGTCGAGATCCGCCTTGCGCGACTTTTCGCCGCCAATGGCCAAGTCGCCACGGGTGAAATGCTTGATGTGGCCGGGCTCGGGGACAGACGCCGCGACATAAACGACGGCCGGAAAAGCGTCCAACCCCGCCGCGCGGAGGCGCTCCACATTGTCCACTCCATTTTGCAGGCTTAGCACAATTGAGCGCGGCGAAAGGTGCGGCGCAAGGGCCCCGGCAACCGATTCCGTATCGAGCGTCTTCACGCAGAACAACACCAATTCAGCGCCGCCGACTGCAGCCAAGTCGCTGGTGGCGCGTGGGTGGATCGTTTCCTTGAACTGAAATGAGTCCAGAAAAAGCCCAGTCTTGGTGATGGCCTCCGCGGTTGCGGGCCGCGCGATAAAGGTTACGTCCAGGCCAGCGCGGGCAAGCATCCCGCCAAAATAGCCGCCGACGGCACCGGTGCCCATCACGGCGATGCGGGCGTATGGTGCGACTTGAGGTGCGGGAGCGGTTTCCGGCATTTCGTCAACTCCAAGAGGATCTAAATTCTTTTCCATTAAATCCGAGCGATTAAACCTTAAGAATGATTACGACGTCAGAACCCTGATCAGCCGGTCCACGTCCATCTCCGTATTGTAAAGATGAGGAGCGATCCGAAGAGCGCCCTCCCGCAGACTGACGATTACTCCTGCCGCTCGCAGTTTTCCGTACAGTTCCGGCGTACGCGGGGCCTTTCGAGCAGCGATGCACACGTAAGGCCCGCGAGCGTCTGGATCAGCCGGACTGGCGAGAATGCAGAGATCAAGGGGCAATCGCTCGATAATTTGCCCAACCAGCGCCCGGTTGTGCTCCCAAACCGTGTTGACGCCCACGCGGTGCAGGAATTCGAGCGACTCCTGCATGGGCGCGAGATTAAAGAAGCTCGAAGTTTCCGGCGCGTCCCAGCGGCGGGCTTCATTCGTAAGCTGGATATCCTCACCGGATAATTTGTGAAATTCCTCGGCGCTCTCGGTGGCCTTCCAATTGGCAGGGCTCGGGCGCATTTGTGCAATCCGCTCCCTACGCGCCCAGAAGAACCCAGTGCCGTAAGGGCTCAACAACCACTTATAGCCCGCGGCCACCAGAAAATCTGCACCGAGTTCGGCGGCGGTCATGGGCATGGCGCCGACGCACTGGCTGACATCGAGCAGAAGCAAACCTCCAACGGCGTGAATGGCGGCAGCCAGCTTTGCGGCGTCGCAGCGGGCAGCATTGTCAAAACGCACCAGGCTGGTGGAAATCAGTCGCGTCTGGGGGGTGATGGCGGCAATCAAATCCTCGGTGGTAAGAAACCTCTCGCGCGGGGCGACGACGCGGACCCTCAGCCGGCCTGCATCTCGCATGGGCAGCCAGGTTGCAAAATGCGCCGGGAATTCGCCGCGCGCGATGAGCACTTCATCATCCGGGCGCCACGCCATTCCTTGCGCGACAACGGCCAAACCTGAGCTGGCGCCGGTGGTGACGGCGATTTCACCCGTATCCGCGCCGATCATTCGGGCCAGCAATTTACGCACGCGGCCGACTAGGCCTTGTTCCACATCGTCGGGCAATTTGTGCGGATACTTTTTCCATTCAATGGCAGCTTGCGCGGCACGAATGGAGACGCGCGGCATGGGAGCCTGGCTCGCCGCGTTCAGGTAAGCGACATCGTCGAATTCAAACCATTCCGCGCGCCAGTCCGTGGCCGACGGGCGTTTTGAAGTGACCTGCTCAGTTTTCATATGTGTGCACTGAATTGAGCGGACCTAGATTCCCCCGCAGGCCGGGCGGTGCGCAACATCCAAAATGGCGGCCAATCCATTTTCCCGCCGAAGAGACGTGCTCCTAAAAATGATCGCGAAGCTGGCGGAACTGCGAAATCACCAGGAGCCGCCCCACGCCGCTCTGAAGCATTTCATGCTCCAGTTCCCAAGTGTTCTGATGCGGGATGAACACCGCATTCAGGCCCGCCTGCAAGGCGGGGTTAATGTCGCTGCGCGGGCTGTTGCCGACCATCCAGCCATGAGTTTTCACAATATGGTGCTGGTCCACCAGCCCCGCATAAGTGGTGGCGTCTTTTTCCACCACGATTTCAATCGCGGCGAAAAACCGCTGAAGGCCCGACCGTTCCACCTTGGCAGCCTGCTCGGCCGCATGGCCCTTGGTGAATAGGATGAGCCGGTGGCGCCCGGCCAGATAATCCAGCGTGTCGGGGACACCATCCATTAATTTCGGTGGGGTCTGTTCAAGTTTGCCGACAATCTCGCGGATTTGCTCAATCGTTTTGCGTTGCGTCATCTGGCCGGCCAGCTTGCAATAGGTCTCTTCCAGCGAACGCCCGAAACTCTTCACGCCATAACCGTGCTGGCGGATGTTCCGGCGCTCAGTTTCATTCAGTATGCGCCGGGCGTAGTCGTGGGAATAGCCAAGAGGCTCGGCCAGGGCAAGAAACTCCTCGACCGAATGCTCAAAGAAGACGTTGTTCTCCCAGAGAGTATCGTCGGCATCAATGAGCAGGGTTAAGCGAGGCATAACCTTACGATTGTAACGCGAGGAGCAGCAGGGGCGAAGCCGTCAGGGCCTCAGGGGTTCTTTGGCTGGCCCGCGGCAAGCTTTTCCAGAATTTCGCGGGCGACGCGCTGGGTTTCACCGTAGTGTGAAAGGTAGGTTTGAAATTCACGATTGATTTCTGTGGCTTCGTCGGCGGCAAGCTTTATTCGCAGAATCATGTCCCGCATGCGGACGGGATGCGGCAGCGCAGCATCCTCTGCCAGTTCTTCCAGAGCGATCTTCGGATCGAAACGGTCCATCAAAACCTCCCCAAGCAGCGCAGCCGATTCTTAGAGGGCAGCGCCGAGCGCAGTAGACAGGGACATTCTACTTCCAAATCGGAATAAGTTCCGGAATCGCGAGGCCGGGGCGGCTTATGCTTGTGGAAGAAACTCGTAACGCTCGATTCGCGCGGCGATGCCCTTCCGCCCCTCGTGTGGTTCCACGCGAACCACCAACCCTGAACAATGAATGTGGACGTCGGTAGCCAGGGTAATTTCCTTGGGAAGGGTCAACACAAATTCAATTTCCGAGCCGACCGCGAAGTCAGTTTCCGCCAAAAAATAAAGTCCGCGGAAGCTGACGTCCCTGGTTTCTCCCTGCCACTCGCTGCTTTCTGCGCTGGGCTCGCGGAGAGTGAGCGGCAGCGCCATACTGAATCGCCTGGAGGCCCTTCGTTCTGCCGAGGTTTCCAATCAGCCCCCTCCATTTGGTTGCTGGGTTGTGCACAAAGCTAGCATTGAAGCGTGTAAATCGCAATTGGAAAGCTACATTGGCCTGGGTGGGGGTGGTATAAGATAATTGAGCGCGCTATGCGCGGGGTTGACGCCATGATGTATGGAACAATGGCCACGGAGACGCACCAGCTAGGCGGGCATCCGTCGCTCCTGAGAAGCCCCCAGAACGAGCGGCGGCCTGATCCACGTGCGGAGCTCACACTTCCCGTGCGTCTGCGCTGGCTCGGTCCATTCGGACTGGAAACGGAAATCACTCAATCGTGGAATGTAAGCCGCAGCGGGATGTTGGCCGTCAGCGGTCAGCCGCGCTACAAGGGATCTCTGGTCTGGGTCACATTCCCCTGCCATGAGGATTTGGGGCTCGCTGAACCAGAAACGCGAGCGCGCGTGGCCCGATGCCAGAAGGGCCCAGGTAGCATCCAGATGATTGGCATGGCCTTTGATTCGCGGAGGCAGGCGAGCGGGAATGAATATCATCGGATTCCGCGCGGTGTGACTTCCGTTTCGGCTCCCGATACACGCAAATATTTCGAGATCGGGGATCGCCGGCGACGAACGCGATTTACGCTGGCTCTTCTTGTGCGAGTGTCGCGAATCAAGAGTCCCGGCAGTTCAGAATTCCCCGCTCACCAGGATCCGCCCTGGCCGGAGGAAACGATGACTATGAATCTTTCGCCGGGCGGGGTTCTGTTTTGCAGTTTGCGGATTCATGAAGTGGGCGATCGCCTTACGTTCACATTCCCCAAGGGAGCAGTTTTACCCCAAGCGGAGCGGCTGGGGCGCGTGGTGCACGTGGCGCCGTTGGACGAGGAATCGCCGCTGTTGTGTGTGGGCGTAGAGTTTTTTTCATTCAAGACGCGCAAATCGTAGACTCTCCTTACTAAATGCCTGGCGCAAAGCATCGCAACCTATTTTTCCCCGGACCGGCCGGGAGGCTGGAGGCAATTTTCTGGACTCCTGAGCGGACCCAGGCAATCGACAATGGCTTGTCCATTGCGGCAGTGGTGTGCCATCCGCATCCGCTGTTCGGCGGGACAATGCACAATAAGGTTGTCTACCAAGTGGCGCGGACTCTGGATCGCCTGGGAGTGGCGACGCTGCGATTTAATTTTCGCGGGACGGGGGCGAGCGCGGGAGAGCACGACAATGGCCGAGGAGAACAGGAGGATGTTCGCGCGGCGCTGGATTACCTGGCTGGAGAAATGCCGGGCGCTACATTGATGGTTGCGGGATTCAGTTTTGGATGCTGGGTGGGTCTGCGCGCCGGGTGTGCGGATCCGCGCGTGGAGGAACTGGTTGGCCTTGGAGCTCCGGTGAACGATTCCGATATGTCATACCTCGGCGCGTGCGACAAACCCTGTTTGCTGATCCAGGGAGAGCGGGATCCCTATGGCGCGCCGCGAAAATTAGAAGAAATGGTTGCGACATTTCCGGAGGTGATGCGGCGTGAAACGAGTGTGGTGGTAGTGCCGGGAGCGGACCATTTTTTCACGGGGTTGCTCGACCATGTGGGCGTCACGCTGACAAAATGGATGGTGGCGCGCCATCCCGACCTGGAGAGCAAGTAGAGTGCGGGAGAATGTTTCCTAAGCGCTCACTCCCCGAGAAAACAGTCTCGTGAATTGATCTTCGGTCATGAGAGGCAGTGCGAAAAGCCGCGCGTTAGCGCGGACGTGCTCGGCGTGACTCATGCCAACCAGCGCTGTGGCGACGCCGGGGAGCGAACGCGCAAACTGCAGGGCGCGCTGCGTGTCATCCTCAAGCCCAATTGCATTGGCGACAAACGGCGGCAAATTGCGGGCCACGCGGCCCTGCAGCAGCGATGCACTGGCGATGATCTGAATGCCCAACGCGCTGGCTGCCTCCACAATTGTGGTCTGCTTGTCTTGAAAAGATTGATTGGGGAGGGTCAGCGCCTCGGTCATGGAGAGATTCACGGGCAACTGCACGAAACGAAAATGGTGCGAATCGCCTTTAATCTCCCGAGCCACCGACTCGATCGCCGCCAGTGAGAGATGCTCGGGCGAATCCTGAGGCACGCGGAAACCATTCCAAGTAGCCATTCCGTAAGCGCGGATTTTTCCATCCGCAACCATCGTTTCCAGCCAAATGAAAGCCGCGCTGATGCGCGCAAGAAAATCACCCAGAGAGATTTCCGCCAGCTGCGTTTCCGGGTTGTGCAAATAAAAAACGTCAATACACTCGACGCCCAGATTGCGGAGGCTGCGGCCGAGCTGATCAGCGAGGTAGCGCGGCGACATGGCGTGGCAGCCCGCGGCAATATCCTCGGCGCGCAATATGCCCTTATCAATAAACTCCGAGCGGAAGTAGGCACCGGGATTTGCCGGCATGTCCCCGTCAGGAGTGAGGTAGCCGGCCTTTGTGCAAAGCAGGATTTCATCGCGTGTGTAGCCTCTTCGCGCTAATTCCGCGAGCGCCACCCCGATGCTGCGTTCGCTGCGCTGCAATCGGTAATTGATGGCAGTATCGATCACGTTGAAGCCGGATTCCACGGCGGTGATGACGGCATCCGTATAGGCCGCGTCTGTGGCCTGGTCGGGTTCGCCCAAATACGTGCCTATGCCGATGGTGGACACGGCCAGTCCCGGTCCAGAATTTTCAAGGGCATTTTGGCGCGAATCCGGATCAGGGATGGAGACAAAGTGGGCGTTGCCCGCGCGGCCTGCAAAGCGGTCCGCGTAACGCTGAGTTCCTTCAACTGTTGCGTGTGGTTTCATAAATGAGGCGGCAAGTATAACAGTGCTGCTGTCGTTGCGTTGCATTGAGCAAGAATTCGCGCGAGAAGATCAGCTTTTGTCAGCGCGGCCTTCATTCGATGGAGCTTCTGGCGACTGTCCTGCCAAGAGTCTGGCGCAGGCACGAATCATTCGGCGATAAGGCCAATCACGATCCTTGAAGAAAATCTCGCCCGCTCGTGGCTTGGAGTAAAACCATCGGGCCAGCAGCGCGAGGTGATCGGCCAGTGGTTCGCCGGCAAGAAACCGTGATTCCTTTGGGGTGATATCGGGAGAGCCCGGGCCTGCTCCACCGACATTCTCGCGTAGAATCTCCTCGGCGGGGCGCGGCTCCGCAGTTTGTCCGAATTGCACTGTGAATGGCTCGGCGATCCACCCTCCGCGAACGACGTAAACGGCGACGGTTTCCGGTCCGGCGGCGCGTTGCAAAACAACAGCATCAAGTTTTTCAACTTGGCGCGGCAAGTCCGGGAGGCCGCGCAAAACCTCGCCCACTTTTTCCAACCGGCGGTGGACAGCGGCGGCGCGCTCAAAATCCAGTGCCGTGCTTGCGGCTTCACGCTCCTGCTCGAGCTCGGCCTCCAGCGAGCCCCCTGCGCTCGACAAGAAATTTACAACGCGCGCGGTCTCGCTGGCATATTCCTCCTGCGTACATCCGGCGAAGCACGGCGCCAGACACATTTTCATTTCCGAATAAATGCAGCCGGGGAAGGCAGGATCGCGGCGAATCTTAATTTGGCAGCGACGAATCTTGTAAAGATTCAGAAACTCCGAAGCGAATGCATCGGCGGCGCGCCGGGAGGGAAACGGGCCGAAATAAAAGCCGCCCGCCGGTGCACCATTTTCATCCGTGCGAATCCGCCGCGTGACATAGCAGCGTGGGTAGGCGTTTGTAAGATTCACTTTGAGCAGAGCCGGCCATCGCATCCGTAGACGCGCACGATAATTACGGGGGTCAAGCTGCCGCGCGGCCTGCCACAACACAAAATTCTGCTCGAATGCAGAGTTGGTCAGCCGGTATCGCACCTTTCCCGCGAAATCGCGCAGGCTCAACCGTCTCAATTCGATGGGGTCGGCTGTGGGATCTCGTTTTCCGAGCAGCCGCACAAGCCTGCCGCGCAGGTCAGCTGTGCGGATCAGATAAGGACGCGCATTGGTAAGGTCCGTGCGAGGCTCGATTCGCACCACCGCTGGCGCCGCGGGCAGTGCAGCGAAGAATTCGGCGTCCCCGGAAGGATCGAATGCGGCGCCACAATCAAGGTCCATCATCTTGGGAAGGATACACCGGCCAAAAGGGGTGTTGTATGAAGTTTACCGCAGAGAAGAATGGGGACAGACCGGGCCATTCGATGCCGAGTGCTTTTCGTTAGTACGACTTAAGCACCCAGGCGGCGATCACCAAACGTTGAATTTCGCTGGTGCCTTCGTAAATCTCAGTGATTCGCGCGTCGCGGTACATCCGCTCCACAGGGTATTCCTGGCTATAACCATAACCGCCGTGGACTTGTATGGCTTTGTGCGTGACGCGCGTGGACATCTCGCTGGCGAAAAGCTTGGCGATGGCCGCTTCCTGTGAATAACGTCCGCCGGAATCTTGCTTCCACGCCGCCTTACGCACCAGCAGCCGTGCGGCATCAATTTCAGTTGACATATCCGCGAGCATAAATTGAATCGCCTGGAAATCCGAGATGGGGTGCCCAAACGCCATTCGCTGTTGTGAGTAGGAGAGCGCCTGCTCGAACGCTCCCTGTGCGATGCCCACGGCCTGCGCTGCGATCCCGATGCGCCCGCCATCCAAAGTGGACAGCGCTACCTTGTATCCCTCGCCTTCATTTCCGATGCGATTCGCTGCGGGCACCACGCAATCGGCGAAGGAAAGCTCGGTGCAGGCCGTCGCGTGGATGCCCAGTTTTTTTTCTTCCTTGCCGACCGCGAATCCGGATGTGCCCTTTTCCACCACCAGCGCGGTGATTCCCTTTTCGCCTTTTTCCGGCTCGGTGTTCACGTAGACGATGGCTGCGTCGGCCGCACCGCCGTTTGTGATCCAGGCCTTGGTGCCGTTCAAAATGTATTGCTCGCCTTTCCGGACGGCTTTGGTCTGCAGCGCCGCGGCGTTTGACCCTGCCTGCGGTTCGGTCAGCGCATAGCAACCGATTTTCTCCCCGCGCAGATACGGATCGAGAAATTTTTTCTTCTGCTCTGCCGTGCCGAAGCGGTGGATGGGATCGCAGTAGAGCGAGTTCTGCACCGAAAGGATCACGCCGGTCGAAGCGCAGACGCGCGATATCTCTTCAATCACAATGGAATAGGCAACGTGATCGAATCCGGCGCCGCCGTGTTCTTCGGGGAATGCCACGCCGGTCAGGCCGAGTTCCGCAGCTTTGCGAAAGGTTTCGCGTGGAAAGTGGCCGGTTTCGTCGATCTCACGTGCGTGAGGCTTCACTTCTGAATTCGCGAATTCACGCACGGTTTGTTGCAACAGCTTCTGTTCTTCGGTAAGTTCCAGATCCACAGAGTTTCCTCGAATCGCCGAAATATTCCTGGCCGGTCATAATCCCGCCCCTTCGCCGGTCAAACAAATCGGCGCGCAGGAATTGAGCGCGCCCAGGAATCAGACTTCCAGTCTTTAATGGTGCTTTCCCCCCAACAATTTCCCAAGTCCCGCCGCAATAGGATTATCCGCCTGGGCATTCCTGTCCTTCGGGGACGATGAGAAATTTGGTATTCCCTTGCCCGGCCTGAATTTCGGATCACTGAGAGTCCCACCAATCGAAAAGGGCACAGTGATGCTGGAGATGTTTTTGTTCGTAGCCGCACTCAGCAGGCCGGTGATCAGTTCTGCTGGGATCGCCGCGCCTCCGCCGGAAGGTGTAATGGTCGCCTTGCCGTCATAGTTCATGGACTGATCGATCAAGCTGAATCCACCGCTCAGTTCGACTTCGCCCGAACTGGAATCCATCTTGGTTTGTTTGGTGTTAACGCGGCCATCGGCAACTCCGATATCCCCCGCGATGCTGCTGAAAGTGGTTTCATTCACTCCCGCGGCCTTGGCCAAAGTGCCCAACGCGCCCGCCAGATTTACGCCGGGCAATTTTCCATCCTTGATGGAGAGCTTTCCATTCCCGGTGAGCGATTTCTGCCAGACGCCGCCGCTTGAACCCAGCAGTTGCAGATCGATTTCTGCGAACCCGGTCATCTTTCCCTTCATCCCGCCGTTTGAAGCGGCCAGCATCCGGCCCAGATCCAGACTGCGCAATTGAATGTTCGCCGAATATCGCTCCGGCTTTTGCTTCGCATCGGTGCGCGCGGAAATCTGCAGCGTGCCGCCATAGAGCACCATGGAGGCCGGCATAACTTCCATGCGATCACCGTATACGTGGATCTCCGCGTTGGCGTTTCCACCCTGATAAGGCGCCCAGGAAACGCGCTCCGCGGAAATTTTTCCTTGTGCGAGCAACGCATCGCTCGGGGCCGCCGCAGTCGCGGCCGCCACTGGGCCGGACGGATGCGTCTCGGGAGTTTCGCGTATGGATGCCAGCAACGCATCGGCATCCAGCAAGGGGGTCGAAAGCTCAAAAGTCGTCACGGCGTTCGTTACGTCCGGTACATGGAGCGTGCCCTTCACACTGGCAACTTTGCCCGCGCTCACCTGGAAATTCGCATCCAGCGCACCGGCGGCCAGCTTCACTTCGCCGGAATCGAACACCGCGGGCATGGCCAAGGCCCCAACGTCCACGGAAATACCTTTGAGATTGGCATCGGCATGCCACTGTTTAACGGGGTCCGAACCGTTCAAGATAATGTTGGAAAGGGCCACGGTAACTTTGTGCGCTGCAACCACTGTAAATGGTTTGGCGCCACGCGATGGTATCTGTTCCAACGAAATCTCACATTCGTCGAGTGAAATCGAGTCTATGGAATCCAGCGAAAAACTGCTGGAGGAAGTTGCCGGAGGCGCTCCGGCCGCTCTTGCGTCGGCCGGGGTCGGAAAAGTGTAATTGCTTTTCCCGTTCTCATCCTGCAACAAATCAAGCTTGGGCCGCACCAAAGTCACCGAGGTGACATGAATGTCTCCATGCAAGAGGGGTAGAAGTGAGACGCCGGCTTGGACTTGATCCATGGAAAGCAAATTGCCCGAAGCGAAATCGTTCGGATTGCTCAATTGGAATCCGTCCACGACCACGGAAGCCGAGGGCAATAGACGGGCGTGGATTGTACCCAGACTAACTTTGCGTCCCGTCGCTCCGGAAATGGCCGCCTCAATCTCGGGGCGGTACTTGTCGACGTTGATAAACATTGGGACGATCAAGCCGATCAAGAGGATCAGCATAATCAAACCGCCAAGAATCCATAACCATCGCCGTTTTCGCGGTTTGGGAGCTGGTTCAGTTGCGCTCATGGCCACACCTCTTCCCGTTTGCCCGAATGCCGCTCCTTGCGTGCGCTATGTTGGCAAATTAACTTCGGCGTAGCAAGCCTCCCGGTGGCGACTCCGCGCATCCTATGATGTACCCCGCCCTCGCGTATTTTCAAAACAACCAGACCGGTGGAGGTATAATTCGACGCTATGCCTGTGCGAGTCTCTTCCATGCTGATGCAACCGGAGAGGCCCAAGCCTGTTCGTAAGACCGGGCCCAACTTGGACGTACCCTGGCAGCCGAGACGTGGTCTTATCAGTGAAAGCCTGAGAGCCCTCCTGGCGGGTCGTGCGCCCAGGAAGTTTATGGGTGGCTCGCACTTTCGCGATTGCTGGGTTAATCCGCGGTTGCCGCGCGGGTGGGTGGCAGCCTCTGCGTTTTGGCACATCGGAATCCTTGTTCTGCTTGTCCAATTTGGGAGCTTCCTTTGGTCGTATCCGCGCGGGCTGGACATGCCCAATGTCGAGCTGAGCTGGTCGGGTCCAATAGAAGATCTCCCCCTGATTTCACCGGGAGCCCCGCACAATACGCCCAGCCCGTTGGGCGACCCAGCAAGACCTCTTCGACAGAGAGGAGCCGATGCGTTTCATCCGCGCCAAACGCTTATCTCCGCACCCAAACACCCAAACCACCCTCGCCAGACATTGATCCGCCCAGACGCTCCGCCGGTGCCGCCGAAATTTCTACCGGTGTTGCCGAACATTGTACAGTTGAGCGGTGGACCCGTCCGCCCGCAGGCCAAGATTGCAGCAGACAAGGTGATTGCAAAGCGGCCCACGCAGGCGCAGCGAACGCAAACGAGCGTGATCCCTGATCTGCCTAATCAGGAGAAAAACCTTACTGACTTGAACTTCGCTCCCGCGGCAGCGCCTGCCAAGCCTGCAATGACGATTTCCACCGGCGCTGCAACAGTAGCAGCACCAAAGCAGCGTGTCGCAGCCGCGTCACAGAACGATGCTCCTCCCGACATCGGAGGCGGCAACAACCCTCAGACAATCATCGCGCTTTCCGCGACGCCCGGCCCGGTTGCGCCTCCTCTTCCCGTTCCCGTCGGCAATCTTTCAGCGAATGTTTCCATTTCGCCCGATGGAGCGCGGCGCGGAACACCCGGCGGCACCGGCAATGGCGGGGCTGAGAACGGTGGCGCAGGCGGTGGTGCCGCAAGCCCGGGAGGGTCGGGCGGGGGGAATGGGAATGGCGTGGCTACGGTGGTTCCGGGCCTCAGTGTTACGGGAGGCAATCCATCGGGAAAAACAGGAATTTCGGGCCTGGGCGGGGGTTCTCGGCTCGGACTGAACCCGCGCGCGAATGGTACAACGCCCGCATCAACCGACTCGGCGAGAACACCTGGGAAACCAGCGGATATTCCCTTGGCGGATCGCATCCCGCCCGGCGCCACTCCCGAGCGCATTTTCGGGACTCGTTCTTTTTACTCGCTCAATGTGAGCATGCCCAATATTTCAAGCGTAAGCGGCAGCTGGATCCTCAAATTCGCTGAGCTTGATGACCCGGGCGACCCGGCTGTGGCGAAAGAGCGTGCCAAAACGCTTGCAGCCCCAATCCCACTACGCAAGGTGGACCCGCGCTATCCGCAAGATCAGGTTCGATCTCATGTCCAGGGAGAGGTGGTTCTTTATGCGCTGATTCGCGAGGACGGATCGGTGGACAGCATTCAGGTCCTGCGCTCGCTCGAGCCTGCCCTCGACAAGTGCGCAATGGAAGCGTTGGCGGAATGGAAATTCACTCCCGCATCGCGCAATGGGACTCCCGTGACCCTCGAAGCAGTGGTCCACATTCCGTTTCGCTACGTGCGCAAAGATTATTAGCCGACGCAATTCAGGAATAATCCACAGGCCGCATTTTCTTCCACACGCTGCCGCACTTGCGCCCCGGCGAATCAGCGCCTATGCTCGCTTCATGGCGAGTCCCGATTGCCCCAGGTGCGGCGGCACCGGCTGGAAAATTCTCGAAGGCGAGAAGGAACTTTCGCCGGCTATTGCCCGCGTCCCATTTCAAGCCGCGCGCAAAGCCGCGGCCGCGGGGTCAACCGTAATTTCCATTGATGCCAGGCCCGGCGCGGCGGCAAGTCAGCCCCGCGTCGCTGTTCCTTGCGATTGCGTGGAGACCGAGCGAATGACGCGCAGCCTGGCGCGCGCGCGCATTCCCAATCGCTACGAGCACTGCGACTTCGACAGTTTTGAGACGGATGTTTATGAAGGCTCGGCCGGTTCCGCGTCTTACAATGAGAGCTTGTCCCAGGCAAAAGTGATCGTTGAAGGGTTTGCGCGGGATTATCCACTCACGCTGGACGCGGGCCTTTTACTGATGGGCCCCTGCGGTTGTGGAAAAACACACCTGGCCGTGGCGGTGGTGAAGCAATTGATCGCGCGCGGGCACGAGGCGATATTCTACGATTATTGCGAGCTGCTGAAAGATATTCAGCGGAGTTACAATCCCACAAATCAGACCACGGAAGCCGGAGTTCTTGAGCCGGTACTGGCGACGGAAATCTTGCTTTTGGATGACCTCGGAGCGAGCAAGCCCTCGGCCTGGGCTCTCGAAACCATTGGCCACATTCTTACCACTCGATATAACGAGAAGCGCATCACCCTGATCACCACGAACTATCTGGATGCGCCCGGTTCAACATCTTCTGAAACCCACGCAATTTCTGACGCTGGCAACCCATTGGGGAATCCTTCGCTCGATCCCAATGACACTTTTGCTGCGCGCCGCGCCGGCCGGCCGCGCAAATTCCGGTTGCCATCCGGGGAGGACATCCCGGCGCATCAGGACGATTCCCTCACGGAACGAATTGGCACGCGCATTCGCTCGCGACTTTATGAGATGTGCCGCACGATTGAAATCCGGGCGCTCGACTTCCGCAAAGAAATCCGCAAGGCCAATAGCCCGCGCCAGTAAACCCAGGCGCAAGTCATCTCTTGACTGTCCCGCGAAAAACCATAAAATACAAATATATGAAAACACAAACTCGGATATATCGTCCCACGCTGGCCGTCAAGATCGGGGTGAGCCGCCAGGTCGTTATTCCCAAGAGAATTCACGATCAATTGGGATTGGAGCCGGGTGACTATCTCGAAGTGGAACTCGATGGCGACCGTGTGGTTCTGACCCCGAAGGCGCTAATTGAAAAGCGCCTTGCCGAGGGGCTCGATGACGTGCGGAAAGGTAATGTGCGGGGTCCATTCAAGTCTGTGCCCGCGCTGATTCGTTCCCTGCGCAGAGTTCGCAGAGCCAGAACTTCCTGAATGATCCTCTTCTACACTCGGCGCTTCCAACGGAGCTATACGGACTCTCCCCCCGAGATTCAAAAGCAGTGCGATAAGCAACTCGCCCATCTAATACAGGATTTCCGCCATCCATCGGTCCGAGCCAAGAAATTCGATGAGGCACGAAACATTTGGCAGGGCAGAGTGAATCGCAGTTGGCGCTTTTATTTCCTGATTGAAGGAGACCGCTACTACTTGCTCGACATGATGCCCCACCCGAAGTAACCTATGAAAATTCGCAAGCCCAATAGACTAAGGACTTAGAAGAAAACTCCGCCATGAATTCGCCATCGGGAATTCGATTGGGGACCTCGGCCTTTACCGCGGCAGGGTGGCCCGGCAGCTTCTACCTCGAAGGAATGAAGCCCGCGGACTACCTGACGTATTACTCGACGAAATTCGACACGGTGGAACTGGACTCCACGTTTTACCGCACCCCGGCGCTTGCCGTGGTGCGCGGATGGAACGCGAAGACGCCAAAAGGATTTCTG
>DATNHU010000035.1:0-3909 GCA_035604795.1 Candidatus Limnocylindrales bacterium | reverse complement strand
CGATGAGGTGCAAACCGTAATCGATGGAGGCGCGGTTCTGGGCTTTTTTCCACCAGGTGTCGAGCGCGTCGCGCATGCGCGTGCCCTTGGGTTGAATCGCGAAATCAATCAGCGTAGTGGTGCCGCCGAAGGCCGCGGCTTTTGTGCCGGTCTCAAAATCGTCGCTGGAAGTGGTGCCGCCGAAGGGCATGTCGAGATGAGTGTGGACGTCAATGCCACCTGGGAAAACGAGCATACCGGTGGCATCGATGATTTGTTCGCCCGCCGCTGCTTTGAGATTAGGGCCGAGTTCCTTGATGTGCTCGCCCTCGATGCGAATCGTGGCGGGGCGAGAGTCCTTTGAGGTGACGACGGTTCCGTTGCGTATCAACATTTCGGCACTCCCAAATTCATTCCGGCGCTACCCTCATTTTGGAGCAGCGGTGCGCTGCTCCCAACTTTGCGGGGCAACGCCAACGTCCAGGCGCTCCATGGTAATGCAGTCTTCAACCGGGCAAACCAGCCAGCAGAGATTACAACCAACACATTCATGTTCATCCACACGCGGAATACGGATGGATGGAGTGATGTGCGCGCCATTGCCGGCGTGTTTTTCGACATCGGTGACGGTGATGCGCTTGTGGCTGGCGGCGACGAGATCCTCGGGATTCTTGAAACCCTCGATATGGATGCACTGGTGCGCACCATCCCAGCAGGCGATGTAGCAAAGATCGCAGCCGATGCACTTATCGCGATGGATGCGGGCAATGATTTTGTAATTTAGATTGAGGTGCTTCCATTCGGTGACGTTGGGAAGACTGCGGCCCCGGAAATCATCAATGGTGCGGAATCCTTTTTCGTCCATCCAGTTGCTGAGGCCATCAATCATGTCCTCGACCATTCGGAATCCGTAATGCATTGGCGCGGTGCAGAGCTGGACGCTTTGGCAGCCCATCAGGAAAAATTCGGCCGCATCGCGCCAACCTGAAATTCCGCCGATACCTGAAACAGGGAGCGCAACTTCGGGATCGCCGGCGATTTGCTGAACCATATGCAGCGCGATGGGTTTTACGGCTGGGCCGCAATATCCGCCGTGCGCGGATTTGCCGTCCACATTCGGCCTCGGGACCAAGGTGTCCAGGTCAACGCCGGTGATGGAATTGATGGTATTGATGGCCGAGAGGCCGTCGGCTCCACCTTTTTTTGCGGCGCGCGCGATATGCCGCAAGTCGGTGACATTTGGAGTGAGCTTTATGAGCACGGGCGTTTTGGCGACTTCCTTCACCCACTCCGTGATCATGGAGCAGTATTCGGGCACCTGGCCGACGGCGCTGCCCATGCCCCGCTCGCTCATGCCATGGGGGCAGCCAAAATTTAATTCCAGGCCATCCGCGCCCGCGTCTTCGGCCTGGCGGACGATGAGGTGCCATGCTTCCCGCTTGGAGTCCACCATTAATGATGCGACGACCGCGTGGTGCGGGTAACGTTTCTTCACTTGAGAGATTTCGCGGAGGTTGACATCGAGCGGTCGGTCGGTGATGAGTTCGATGTTGTTGAGGCCCATCATGCGCTGGCCGTTCCAGTCCACCGAGGAATAGCGCGAGGAGACGTTGACGATAGGTTCGCCGAGCGTTTTCCAAACTGCGCCGCCCCACCCCGCGTCAAAGGCGCGCATGACCTGGTCAGCGCAGTTGGCGGGCGGGCCAGAGGCCAGCCAGAACGGATTCGGAGAGCGAATTTTTCCGGCAAAAAGAGTGGTGAGATCAGCCATGGTTGGCCTCCAGCTTCCGGGCGATGCCAGCGCCGGCGCGTTTGCCCATGGCAACCGCGTCCACGACTTCGCGGCCGCCGTTGACACAGTCACCGCCGGCAAAATATTTCGGGTTGGCGGTCTGCCCGGTTTCGGGATTGACGACTACGCAGCCGCTGCGCAGTTCGACGCCCCGGCAGCGGGATAAGAATTCAACCAGCCGCGTTTGGCCTATAGACGGAATCACCATATCGCATGGAATTTGGAAATTGGAGTTGAGGATTGGCGCGAGGTTGGCATCCAGGCGCACGCACTCGATGGATTCGACTGAGTCCTTTCCGTGGATTTTTACAGGCAGAGACCACCAGTGGAATTCAATGCGGTCAAGTTTGGCCAGCTCGAATTCGTAATCGAAGGCGGGCATTTCGGATTCTCCTCGGCGGTAAACCATGAAAACTTGCTTAGCTCCCAGGCGGCGCGCGGCAGTGGCGGCGTCAACGGCAGTGTTGCCCGCGCCGATGACAGCGACGCGGCGGCCTACGGGAATGGATGCGGTTTTATATTGGGCGATGAAGCTCAGCGCGTCCACGACTCCCGGGAGATTTTCGCCCGGAATGCGGAGGTTGTGCGTGGAACCGAGGCCGACGCCGAGGAAGATGGCGTCAAATTCCATTTCGAGCGATTCGGGCACGGCTTCGACGCCGAGGCGGAACTCGACACCCACTCCGCGAACCAGGTCCACTTCCTTCTTGCTGTCGGAGGGACGAAGCTTGTATTCAGCGATGCCGTAGGTGTTGAGGCCGCCGGCAAGCGGATTCTTGTCAATGATGGTGACGCTGTAACCGCGGCGGCGGAGCTCGGCGGCGCAGGCCAGAGATGCGGGGCCGGCGCCGATGCACGCCACGCGGCCGCTGGCGTGAGCTTTCGCAACCGGCAAGGATGGATTGTGGGAATAAAAATAATCCATGGCGTGGCGTTGCAGGCGGCCGATTTCGATGGGCTGCTTGTTGTAGCCATGCATCACGCAAGCGCCTTCGCAAAGAACGTCCACAGGGCAGACGCGGGAGCAGCTCAGGCCGAGAATGTTGGAGGCGAGAATCGTATTGGCCGAGCCACGCAAATTGCCTGTCGCGATCTTCTTGATAAATCGGGGGACATCAATGTGCGTGGGACAGGCGAGAGTACAGGGCGCATCAAAACAGAACAAACAGCGCGTGGCTTCGACCTTGGCGGCCTGCGGCCCGAGCGCGGGATGAATTTCGGCGAACCGCGACGCAAACTCTTCGGGCGAAAGTGGCGGGACAGTGTTGCCCATGCGTTAAGCCTTCACCAAATCGCCGTAGGCGTCGGGGCGGCGGTCGCGGAAGAATTGCCAGGTCTGGCGCACTTCCTTGATTTGGTCGAGATCGAGGTCGGCGATGAGGACCTCGTCCTTGTCACGCGAGGCTTCAGCGATGATTTTGCCCCGCGGATTGCAGAAATAACTGGTGCCGTAGAACTGGCCGATGTTCCAGGGTGGTTCGGTCCCTACGCGGTTGATGGCGCCGACGAAATATCCGTTGGCGACGGCGTGCGCGGGTTGTTCAAGCTTCCAAAGATACTCACTCAGGCCAGCGACTGTGGCGGAAGGATTGAAGACGATTTCCGCGCCATGGAGCCCCAGAGCGCGGGCGCCTTCCGGGAAATGGCGGTCGTAACAGATATAGATGCCGATTTTCGCGAAACCCAGATCAAAAACCGGATAGCCAAGATTTCCCGGGCGGAAATAAAATTTCTCCCAGAAACCGGGAGCCACGTGCGGGATATGCGTCTTCCTGTACTTGCCGATATATTCTCCCTTGCCATCAATTACAGCGGCAGTGTTGTAGTAGATGCCTTCCTGTTCGATTTCATAGATGGGCACAACCAGGGCCATGTGGTGCTTTTTCGCCAGCTTCTGCATAAGCCTGATGGTGGGGCCGTCCGGGATCGGCTCCGTGAATTCGTACCAGCGAGTTTCCTGTTCAGCGCAGAAGTATGGGCCATAGAAAATTTCCTGCAGGCAGGTGATTTGCGCACCGCCTTTGGCGGCCTGAGCAATGTAGGCCTCGTGCTTTTCCATCATGGCCTGCTTTACTTTTTTGAGCGGAGAATCGGCGGGCGCGACATTGGCAGCCTGTATTAAGGAACAGAGAACAATT
>DATNHU010000034.1:0-5482 GCA_035604795.1 Candidatus Limnocylindrales bacterium | reverse complement strand
CTGCTACACTACATCTGCGAAAACGGATTTGAGCATCATGTGGCCGCAAATTTCTCAACTGTGGCAGCGTCGGTGCACGAAGCGG
Source organism: Candidatus Limnocylindrales bacterium (assembly GCA_035604795.1). Lineage (GTDB taxonomy): Bacteria > Acidobacteriota > Terriglobia > Acidiferrales > UBA7541 > DASTCZ01. The sequence continues at coordinate 5,397 of DATNHU010000034.1, read as the reverse complement.
CAACACGCTATTTGGGTTGGGAAATGTATTGGCACCAAGCGCAGCGAGAGTGCTGATGGCCGCCGTAGCGGGAGTTGATTTCGGAACTCTCAGCGTGCGCGTATCAATCGTGGATAGCGAGAGGGGGCTGCTGGCCTCCGCCACAGCCGATTATTCTCTGCATCGAAAGCGCGAAGATCCCGACTACGCTACACAATCCCACAGCGACCACATGCGCGCTCTCGTGGCATCGACACGGGAGGCAGTTCAAAAGGCAGGCATCCCGGGAGATCAAGTTCAGGCCATCGCTCTGGATACCACCGGCTCGTCCGTGATCCCGGTGGGGGCCGAGCTTCAGCCGCTCGACGACTATTACTTATGGTGCGACCACCGCGCCAAGCGAGAAGCCGCGGAATTTACCAAGGCTGCGCATCGCGAAGGCCTGCAGGCCATCCACTGGTGCGGCGGCATTTATTCGTCGGAGTGGGGTTTTTCCAAGCTTTTGCACTGGCTGCGCAACAATCCCGGCAAGCGCTCCTCGTTTGTTTCCGCATTTGAGCATTGTGATTATGTCGCCGCCGTATTGTGCGGGATCACCGACCCCAAGAAAGTTAAGCGCAGCATTTGTGCAGCCGGCCACAAATGGCTCTGGAATGCTTCCCTCGGTGGACTTCCGCCGGAAGAATTCCTGGTCAAAGTAGATCCCCTGCTTGCAGGCGTGCGCGAAAAACTAGATGGAAATTTTGCGACATCCGAGGAAATCGCGGGGACATTATCTCCATATTGGGCAAACGAGCTCGGTTTGAAAGCCGGCATCCCTGTCCCGGTTGGCGCGTTTGACGCGCATTGGGATGCCATCGGCGCGGGTTGCCGCACCGACGACATGGTGAATGTCGTCGGCACTTCCACTTGCATTATCGGCATTACGCGGTCGGTACAGCTCGTCCCGGGCGTGTGCGGCGTAGTGCAAGGCAGCGTCCATCCCCATCGCACAGGGATTGAAGCGGGCCTCTCCGCGGTAGGCGATATCTTCCAGGCGATAGCGACTCGCGCCGGCACGGATGTGGCTACGCTCAGCCGGGGCCTGGGCAATTATCGCGCCGGGCAAACGGGCCTCCTGCGATTAACCTGGGACAACGGCGACCGTACCGTGCTGGTCAATCCCAATCTGGGCGGGATCACCATTGGGTGGAAACTGCAAACCACGGCGCAGGATGAATTGTTCGCCGCCATCGAGGGCACGGCATTGCACACCCGCGTTATCCTGGAGCGCATGTCCGAAAATGGAGTGGAGATCAAGCGGGTGATCAATGCCGGCGGTATCCCGCAAAAAAATGACGTCCTCAATCAAATCTATGCGAATGTATTCGGCCGCACGGTTCTGGTGCCTGCCAAGAGTGTCCTGAGCATGGGCTCTGCGATCTTCGCCTTTCTGGCCGCGGGAGCATTCAAGACCATCGAGGAGGCGCAAGAAAAAATCTGCCCGCCGTTCAGAGTATTTGAACCGGAAGTTTCCGCGCAGGCTGTGTATGACGGGCTCTATCCGCTATACCGAAAGATTTATTTTGAATTCGGCCAGCCATCAAAGACTGCCTTCGGCGGGATTCTTCCAGCCCTGATTCAGACCGCGGAAGCGGTGAACGCGGCGGGCGCAAACCAAAAAACAGTATCTGTATAACGAACGTCAGTCCTTCAATGCGGGCGGGAACCGGAAGCGATAGGCAGGTGTTCCCACTTCTGATATCGGTCGCGTATTGTAATCCAATAAGTAATTCAAGTGCGTCGCGTCGCCGGGATAGCTCTGCGTTGCCGGGTAGGGATAGCCGGACATCTTGTGGAATGGCAGCGGGTCAACGGAATAGGCGTTCGCCGCATAGAAATCCATGTCCTTCGTGAAGCCATCTGCAAAGAAGAAGTAGTCTCGTTTCCATCCAGCCGGCAATTGGGGAAGCCCAGCGGGGTCGAATTCCAAATCGTTTTCGTCGCCGGAGGTAAACACGACAAATCGATCATCGGAATCCTTCAAAAGGATAGTTACGTCGCCATAGCGCGTGTAATTTCCCACCGGACGGGCATAAGGGCCGGTGGGACTCACATCTTCGTGAACGTAATAGATGTCCCCAGAAAGGTCGCCATGCTTCTCGCGGGGGTACCCGTGAAAAGCCAGTGATGCTTCGGCCAGCGGGACTTCCGTGACGCGATAGTCGGATCCATCGGGGCCATCGGCGGTGTTATCTATCAGGATTTGATCCCAATAGATCATCAAGTTTGTGACCAGGCGAATTGTTCGTGTTCCGGGTGGCAAATGGCCGGTAAGGTCTGCCACCATGGTGCGCGCCAACCCAGCGGGAAATCCCATGTCGTCAATCACCCGCACCCATTTGCCGGATGGATCGCGGGCCTCGACGTATGGCGCTATGGGCTTCATGCCTGCCTGATCCGCCGCATACATGGAGGTGGCCGTGAAGTAGTCAGTGAAGCCATGCATCAGGAGCCGCAGCGGCTTGGAGGAATCCCACTCGCCGAGGTCCAATTCCAATGCGTGCATTTTTGCAAACCCCTTGAACGGGACCAGGTCAAACCCGTCGACATAATGACGGTTGGAGGTCAACAGATTCGGCAGGACATTTCGGCCGCGATCGTCGCGCGCGCCGAGAGGAGAATGAGCCCCGCGGCTGGCGATGACTTTGAATTCAGGAAAGGGTGGATTACTGAGGAAGCGTTCGTTGGGATAAACCTCGACGCCTGCCGGATGATCAACCGCGAGTAAACGCACTTGATCGAGGTACACCACCTCTTCCATGGGCTCTGCAAACCGGAAACTCAGGCGGCCGTTTCGCGGACGCACCAGCCCGCCATCCACTTTCATATATTCCGTTGGGTCGGAGATGTTGCGCTCGCCCGGCGCGACCCAGTGGCCGACAATCCCCGGCCCAATCATATCGGCGATAAATTCATAGTGGTCACCGGCCCAAGCGAAGAGCACCGGGCATGAGCTTCCACGGCGGTCCAGTTCCGTGATGCTGCGCGTCGCGCCCGCGGCAATATGGATTTCGTCTTGGGGGACTCCCGTGGGCCAAAGCAGGCGAACAATGTCTGCTTCGCGCTGGCTTCCCAACCCAACAAGAAGGTCGGTTGAGCTTTGCCCCAAATAGCCTGATCCGGCGGAGATTTCCCACTTTTGATAGAGTGCGCCCGCAAAGACTTCCACTTTTGTCCCTGCAGAACTCTTGTTGTCGCCCACGGCTTTAAGTGAAAGACGCAGCCAGTGGTTTTTGTTTCCGCCATCGTTACGCAGCAAAACCGGCGGCCCGTCTGCCTGCGTCACCAGGATGTCTGAATCGCCGTCGCTGTCGAAGTCGGCTGTGGTCAGGGATTGCGGATGCGAGAGCTTCACGCGATCCAGCCCCACAGCTTTCGTTACATCGGCAAATCCTGCCGGGCCCATATTTCGCAGGAGACGCAATTCCCCGCCGCTTGCTGTTTCGCCCGCGGCAATAAGATCGATCCAGCCATCGTTGTCATAATCGAGCGCGGCCAAACCGCTTCCGCGATCCCAATGGAAATCCGGCAGGGGCACGCGCTCCAAGCGCTTGCCCTCAACGTTGCGCCACAACGTAAGTCCGGGACCGCCGGCATGGGTGAAAGCCAAATCCATCCAGCCATCCTTATCGAAATCGAGAGCGACAACTCCAACGGTGGGCGGCAGCTTTTCTTTTTGTGGATCCCACGCGGGAATTGATTTGAAACGGCCTTCCCGGGGATTCAGATAAATTACAGCCGTGTTTTCTGTTCCGGTGAGAACAAGGTCCACGGCGCGATCGTTATTGAAATCCGTTGCCAGGACACCAGCCCCGGTTGCAGGGACGCCCAAGCCCGATTGTTCCGACCAATCGGTGAAGGTGCCATTCCCATTGTTGCGCCACAATTCATTCCGGGCAGGAGCGCCCGGAGCAGTCGAAGAATAAACAACGTACAGATCCAAGTCGCCGTCGTGGTCGTAGTCAACAAAAGCGACGCTGACGGGATTTTTCGCGCGCCGGATGCCCGCCGATTCGGTCACATCTCGAAATGTTCCATCTCCCTGATTGCGAAATAGGCGGATTCCATCGCGGTAGGCAACCACCAGGTCCGTTTTTCCATCGTTGTCGTAATCCCCCGCGGCGCAGCCCAACCCGGCGCCGGGAACATCCAATTGGGCGGCGTGGGTTACATCCTCAAAGTGCCCGTCTCCCGTGTTCTTCAGCAAAACACTGCTGCCTTCTGTGGAGCCATTGACCAAAAATAAATCGGGCCGCCCATCGTTGTTGTAATCAAGCCAGCAAGCGCCCGTGCCTGCCGACAAGGCCCCAACGCCTGGAGTCTTGCTCCGCAGACTTGCATCAGCGCTAACGGGCGTAAAGCGGACGGGAATCGCGGAGGGCACGCGGGGCGGCGCGGCAAGCGCATCCTCCGCCAGGGAAAGTGGACCCTGGTCGCCGTATCTCAAGCTGATGGGAGAGCCCAATTTATCCTGGACCAGTTTTTGGAAGCGGGCGAGATGTTCGCTGGCATTCGCCGAATCATTCTTGCGCTGATAGGCCCGGCCCAGTCCAAATTCCGCGGAGGCGTGGAATGGATTGATGGCCAGGGCTCGGTTGAAAGCCGGAATGGCCTCATCATATTCTTGAAGTTCGGTGTACATCACGCCGAGGAAATAAGGCGCGTCGGCGTCGCCGGGGGCAAGTTGTGCGGCGTGCTCAAAAGCCTGCACGGATTTATCCGGTTGGTTTTGCGCCCGGAATAAAATCCCCAGGTTGTACCACACGCGCGCGTCATTTGGCAGGCGAGCGGCTGCATCTTGCAAAACTCTCAGCGCTTCATCCAGGTGCTGCTGATTCAAGAGAGCAATTCCGCGATTGAGCCATGCCACATAAAGCTCGCTGTCCTGCGCATACGCCTGGTCAAATAGTTTTAGGGCTCTGTCAAAATCCTGTTGATTCATGTAGGCGACGCCCAGATTATTCAAACGAGCGGCATCGTTTTTGCTGTCCGATGGACTTGTTGATTTTGTCGCCCTACGGGTGACTACCCCGCCCTGAAAGGAAAAGTAATTGCCGGCCATGGGACTATCGGCGAAGATCGCGACTGCCACCATCGCGACTAAACAGAATGGCAAGAGTATGCGGTTCCCCGATTTCAAATCAGTTCCGAGGTTTGTTGTATGGCCGCTTCGCAATGATGCCCCCGCCTTCTTTTATCGTGACAGTTTGTCCGGCAGCAATACTATCCATTTGGTCCACCTGTCCACTGGGCCATCGCACTTCGAGATGGTCTACAGCAACGCGCTGACCCAAGCCAAATGTCAGCACCAGCTCGCTTTGTGAAAGATAGCTCGACCCGCTTCGCAACATCAGGGATTGGCTTTCGCCTCCTGAC
>DATNHU010000033.1:0-4309 GCA_035604795.1 Candidatus Limnocylindrales bacterium | reverse complement strand
CTCACGGACGTTTCCGGGCCAATCGTAACTCTGAATTGCGTCCATCGCTTCCCTGCTGAGGCCCGCAACGCGGTCAAACTTTGAGCGATGTAACTTCAAAAACGCCGCAGCCAACAAGGGAATGTCCTCCTTACGCGCGCGTAGCGGCGGCACTTGGAGCGTCACTACGTGCAGACGGTAATACAAATCCTCGCGGAACCGCCCCCCCGCGATCTCCGCGGGCAAGTCCCGATGCGTCGCGCTGATCACTCGCACGTCCACGGAGATCGATTGCGTTCCGCCCAGCCGCTCAATCACGCGATTTTCCAGCGCCCGCAGAACTTTCGCTTGTGTTACCGGATTCATATCCCCGATTTCATCCAGGAACAGCGTCCCTCCGCCAGCCAGCTCAAATTTCCCTTTCTTCTGTTGCGCGGCACCCGTGAACGCTCCCTTCTCAAATCCAAACAATTCAGACTCAATCAAGTTTTCGGGCAACGCCGCACAGTTCACGGCGACAAAAGGTCGCTCCGCGCGCGGCGACCGCGCATGGATTTCCTGCGCCAACAGATCCTTACCCGTCCCGCTCTCTCCCAGGATCAGCACCGTCGCATCCGTTTCGGCAACGCGCGCGGCCATCTCAAAAAGTTTCCGCATCTCGGGTGTGCTTCCAAGCATCGGGCCAAATTGCCCTTCGGTCACCAGGCGTTCGCGCAGTCGCGTATTTTCTCGCTCCAGTGTTGCCAGCCGCATCATGTTTCCAACACGCTTTCGCAACTCTTCTATGTCGAATCCCTTCACCAAGTAATCCGCCGCGCCCAGTTTCAACGCATCCACAGCCGTCCGCGCATTGTCCAGCGCGGAAACCACAATCACCGGCTCCTCATGCCCCTGCTCGCGCATCCAGCGCAGAAAGGAAAGCCCATCTTCATCATTCATCACGATATCCAGAAGAACCAGTTCCGGACGCTCCCGCACCAGCGCTTCACGCGCCGCAGCAACGCTCTCTGCTTCCGCTATTCGATACGAGTGTTCCAACGCTCGCCGCTGCGCGTAACGAGCGGAAGGCTCGTCATCCACAATCAGAATGGTTTTTGTTGGCATTCGGCTGTTCTCCTTACGCTGCCGGTAGGCGTACCTTAAATCGCGCCCCGCGCCCGCCCGCCACAGGGCTCTCACAATGAATCGACCCTCCTAGTTCCGCGACGCGCCGCTCGACGATGGCGAGCCCCAGCCCGGTCCCGCTAGGTTTGGTCGTGAAGAACGGCTGAAACAGGCGCTCGCGGTTTTCCGCGGGAATTCCCGGTCCATCGTCGGCAATTTCCAAAATAACATTTGGGCCGTCGCGCGCCAGGCTCACGATGACGCGTCCGCCTTCGGCTATTGCTTCGATTGCGTTCACAATCAGGTTACTCAGGATGTCTGTAAGCGGTTCTTCCGAACCGCGAACTACCGCTCTGGCTGAATCGTCGGTCAGGGAAAGCGCACAGCGGCGCCGTTCCGCTTCGTGCCGCAGCAGCGAAACCACTTGTTCCGCCACGACGCCCACCTCGGCGCGTTGCGGCCCTGCGCCCGCTCGTACTGCGGGCCGCGCATATCGCAGCAACTGATTGAGCTTCACACCCAGACGGTCGATCTCGCCCACCACCATCGTCAAATCGCGGCGCGCCCTAGCAGGAAGATCGGCGCTTTCAAGCTGCACCTGCAACACAGTTTTCATCGAGCCCAGCGGATTCTTCAGATTGTGCGAAATGCTAGTGGCCATTTGGCCCACCAGCGCCAACCGCTCTCGCTCATCCAATTCCCTTTCGAGCACCAACTTCTGCTCAATCAATTGGCAAAGCTCAATCACCGCCGGCAATTGCTCCGCCAGAAAATCCATTGCCGCTGAAGTCTCTCCCGAAATCGCCGATCCGATGGGCACCGCCTCCAATTCCCCAATTTCCGCGCCTGCTTTTCCCAAAAGTAGCCGCACGGGCTGCCCCGCCCATGCGGGTCGCGGCTTCGCAACATCCTTTGGTGAGCTGCTCTCCTGATTTACAATCTCCGCTCCCTTACCACTCAATCGAATCCGCACTTCCTCCAATCCGAATTCCTTCTTAATACTTTCCTCGGCGAACGCAATCAGTCGGCCCATGTCTCCATGCTGCGCCTCCCGCTGCAACTCGGAACTTAGCCTTTGCAGTCGGTCCACCTGCTCCTGAAATCTGCGCTTGAACAACCGGCTTGTAACTCTCTGCAGTGGCTCGAAGAATCCGACAAGAATGAATAACAAAATTGCCGAGGTCGCCTCGGGAGGAAGCGCAGGTTCAAGTAATCCACTCACTCGACGCACGGCGCCGAGGTAGAGCAGCGCGAGAAATGCCGCCGATACGGAATAGACAAGATTGTTCTGTGAGCCTATCTCGAGGGCCTTGTACCGAATGATTACATACACGAGCAATACAACTGGAAGTAACCAGCCAATCACCAGAGCAAACATCTCTAGGGTGATGTAGCTGTTCGACGGGCCAATCCACATGACAACGCCGCGATAATTAGTTGTGTGGAACGCGACTAGATTCAGAACAAGCAGGCCGTACGCGGCGAAATATACGGCGAGAAAATTGTGGAATCGTCTCGTACTAGTCTTATGAGTGCGCCGCGCGAACAAGAGCTGCAAGGCTATGCAGGAAATCAGTACAAGTGCGAGCCAAATTAGATAAACGCGCGCCTCTCTTGCATTTTCATCAACCGGAAAGGCGAAGGGGCCTCCTTCCGCAATTCCAGATATCAGCGCCGCGAATCGAACAACTGGAATATAGGCGGCTCCAATTACCGCGGCTTGCCACCCACATCGGGACATTCCTCCTTGCGCCCACCCGTACGAGAAATGAGTGTGAACAAGTAGGCCTGGCAGCGCAGCTAGCCCAATCGCGACGAGATAGACCGAAAGAATTTCTGTGGCGCGCGGTGGTCCATTTCGATAGTAAATCTGAGCGTTTAGAATTAGGAGGCTGCCGGCGTAGTAAAGGAATAGCGCGAGCGCGAGGAAAAACAGGACTCGTTCGAAGGTCCGCCTGCGGCGGTAGCCAACAATCAAGATCATCAGAAACAAGTTGAGAAGCGTCCCTACGGTCGCGCTAGCCAGACTCAGAAGAAGTGAGAAACTCATTGGAATAAGCGACTCGAATTCTAGACAATAAATTAAAAGCAAAGCAACAGCCAACTGCAACCTTTTTCCGACACTAGCTAAGTGATTGACAATAGGATTGTTACAGGAATGTCAAAAGTCAGTTTTCAACAGTTGAGTGTCGTGAACTCACTTGACATGGAGTTCTTTAGCGACTATATTAGCACTCGCACCCGAGGAGTGCTAACCCACCTCTCAGGTTCCCACAAACAAGAAAGAACTATATTCCGATCTACGCTACGGAGGGCACGAGACAATGGCAGTACATATCACTCCCCTGCACGACCGAGTTCTGGTCAAGCGGATTGAAGAGAAGGAAACCGTGAAGGGCGGAATCATCATCCCCGACACGGCCAAGGAAAAACCGCAGGAAGGCGAAGTCATCGCCGTCGGCGAAGGCAAAATCGAGAAGGGCGCTCGCGTTCCTCTCGACGTCAAAGCCGGCGACCGCATCCTGTTCGGCAAATACAGCGGCTCCGAAATCAAAATCGAAGAGCAGGAATATCTCATCCTTCGCGAGGACGAAATCCTGGCGAAGCTCAGTGGCGCAGCAAAGGCAGCGGGCGGCAGGAAGTAACTCCGCAGGGCTAAGCCCGCGGTTTACAGGTTTCGTTTACTAATCTCTAGGAGGAAGAAGTCTCATGGCGAAGCAGATCGTAACAGGCGAGAACTCGCGACAGGCTATCCTGCGCGGGGTGAACGCACTGGCGGATGCCGTTAAGATCACCCTCGGCCCCAAAGGCCGCAATGCGGTGATCGAAAAGAAATTCGGCGCGCCAGTGATTACCAAGGACGGCGTGACCGTCGCGAAAGAAATCGAGCTGCAGGACCCGCTCGAAAACATGGGCGCGCAGATGGTGCGCGAAGTGGCGTCGAAGACCTCCGATGTGGCGGGCGACGGCACCACCACAGCAACCGTTCTGGCGCAGGCGATTTTCCGCGAAGGCGTGAAGACCGTCGCGGCAGGCGCCAGCCCCACAGCGCTCAAGCGTGGCATCGAACGCGCCGTGGAAGCCGCGGTTGAGCAAATCAAGAAGCTCCACCGCGACGTCAGGGGCGAAATGATCGCGCAGGTCGGCACCATTTCCGCTAACAATGACAAGCAAATCGGCGAAATCATCGCCGAAGCAATGAAGAAGGTCGGCAAGGATGGCGTGA
>DATNHU010000032.1:0-8504 GCA_035604795.1 Candidatus Limnocylindrales bacterium | reverse complement strand
ATGTCGCTGGCGCGCACCAGTCCGAAACTCGTTCTGACATAGGCTTCCCCGCCCACATTGGTAAGCGTGACGGTTGCATTGCCGTCCAACACCCGCGCGCCACGCTTCACCTCAGACGCATCCACGCTGCTGAAATGCCCGTTAATTTCCAGCGCGCCATCGATTTGCGCCACCTTGATGGATCCATTGTTGTTTTCGATGGTGGCATCGCCGTGTATGTTCTCCGCCAAGATGGACCCGAAAGAAGTCTTGGCCTGGATCCCGCCGTGAATATCCCGCAGGACAATCTTTCCATTCTGATTGTCCACCTCCAGCGCCCCCCCAATGTCGTGCGCGTCCACGGTCCCAAAACTGGTCCGCAGGGAGGCTCCGGCTCCGGTGTCGCTGCCCGTGATATTTCCGTTCTGCGAGTGGCAGAGCAGCTTTTGCTTGATGTTCAGGAACGAAATCGTGGCAAAGGAGTTGTAGAGTTCCGTTGCGCCGCTGACGTTCTGCACGTCCAGGGCCCCATAGGAATTGTGCACAATCAAATCGCCCCGGATGTCGGACACCGTAACCGAACTGAAAGAATTGGTAATGCTGGAGGGTCCTCCGGCATCGTGCAAGGTCACCGAGCCATTATTGTTCGTGATGGTCGCCGCCTTGGTAATATTGTTGGCGGTGACGTTGCCGAACCGGTCTCGAACCGTGAGCGACCCGTGAATCTGCCCGGCGTTCACCGAACCATTGTTGGTCCCCAGGTCCGCGTCCCCCTCATTGGCAATCAACTCCACCGACCCGAAGGAATCGCGCAGAAGCTGCAGCCCGCTGCCGTCGTGCACCGTCACACTGCCTTGCCGGTCATCAATATCGGTGGCAGCTTTCAGGCTATAAACGCTTACACTCCCAAAACTATTGCGCACCGTGAGTGGGGCGTCTTCCGGCATTTCAATTTTGTATTCCACGGAATAGGACACATTGCGGTGATTCCAAAAACTGTTGTTCTGCTCCGGGTAATCCGTGCGGATCAACAGCCCGCTGGAAGAGGGTTCCAGGTGGATCTGCACCTGGTTCGCGAAGCTTTCTGCTTCTTGTTGCGAGGAGGCGGAGACTCGAATCGTCGCCGCAATATGGACGTCGCGTGAGGCGTGCGTCCTGACGGTGATATCTCCGAACTTGTGCTCCATGCGCAGCGATTGCCCGCCGGGCAGCGGCACCGTGCGGTCAAAATTGTGGGTCACCACCTCATCCCGGCCGCCGGCCGCTCCCCGCGGCTCCGGCGAGGCTTTCGCCGGCGCGGGGCCCATGGTTCCCGCGACCAATATCGCAGCCGCGCACGCGGCAACTTGCCAGACTTTCACGTCAATCCTCCCGAAGTACTTCCTGCAGCGTCTGCTGCTTTTGCTGGTAAAAAGAGAGCAGCTCGGCCCTCATATGCGCGTTGCCGAGGTTCTTTTCCAGGCTGCTGCGGCAATCCGCAATCGCCGCATCCAGCAAATCCAGTTTTTCACGGTAGTTCATCATCAGCGGAGTGGAAGCCGCCGCCAGTTTGGGTTCGGCCAGTTTCGCCAGCTTGTCTATGGACTGCACGTAGGCTTGCTCGGCTTGCTCCACCTGTTTCACCGCATTCTCAGTCAGCAGCTGTTTATTATCCTGCGGCGTAGGGACGGCGGCATGGTGCAGCATCACCCACGCACCTGTGCCGGAGACAATCAGGAGCGCGAGCGTGGCCACGGCCGTCTGCCAGCGCAGCCCCGGGGCCATACCCAGCCCGGGAATCCACGCACGCCAGCCGCGCGTCCTGGCCGTCTCCGCTTCCAAATCGCCCGCGATGCGGTGCCACAATCCCGGGCTCGGCCATTCCTTGTGCATGGTCTGCGCCGCCGCGGAGATTTCCCGCCAGATGCGCAGCTCTTCCCGGCATGCCCCGCAATTCTTGGCATGATTTTCCAGCCCGGCCAGCAGCTCCGGAGTTTCCTCCAGGAGCGCCGCTTCCAGATCTTGGCAATCGAATTCTTGTTCCTTCCGCATTTCGTTCCTCACACTTCGCCCTGCGGCGCCGCCATCTTCCGTCCGCCCGCCTGTTCCCGCAACATCTCACGCAGTCGGCGCTTGGCTTGATACAGCGCGTTCTTCGAAGCCATCTCCGAAATATTCAGGATGGCTCCAATCTCTGAATGCTTGAATCCTTCCACTTCGTACAACTGGAACACCGAGCGCATGTAAGGCGTAAGTTGCGCCATGCATCTTTCCAAGCTCATCCGTAGCGGATGGTCGTGCATCGGCGCGGGCGCGTCAAAAGTTTGGTCTTCCGCCACCAAATCCTGCTCAGGCGTTTCTTGTCGGCGCGACTTCCGCCTTCGCAGGTCGTAGCACGCGTTCATCAGGATTCGGTACGTCCAGGTGGAAAACGCCGACTGCCCCTTGAAGTACTTTATGCCCCGATGAATCTTCAGGAAGGTCTCCTGCACCGCGTCTTCCGCGTCGTGTGTGTTCCCCAGCAAATTGAGCGCGATGCTTTTCATCTTTCCGCTCCGCGTCCTATATAGTTCTTCGTATGCTTCCAGACTCCCGCCCCGGCAGGCTTCCGCCAGCCGTGTATCCGTAGCCCGCGCTTCCGACGGCGCGGCCCCGCTAGCCGGGTCATCCAGCCTGGGCAAGCAAAGCTCCTGGGTGGCGTGTTGCCAAGTTAGTGTACCTGCAAGACCCAACTTCGCACCCTCGATTCGTATGCCCTTCTCCTCACACCTACTTAGACGAACTGAGGGGCCAAAGTGTCAGAAGGCAGTGAAGCCGCGCGAGTTCTGGAGTGGGGTGGGTGCTTCTTGCGGGGAATCTCTAGTTCAGAGGTGAGCTACACAACTTCGACGACGGCGCACGAGCACCTCTGGCCGGTTTGAAGATCTGAGGTTTCTCGCTGCCAGTGGAAGATGTGTAGCTGGCAGCGGAACGACTACAATTCGTTCAGGCCTTATCTTGGCGCAGCCGCAGGAAGCGCCAAATACACTTTCTTGTGCAGCACGGAGTCTTCAGATCCAATCAAGACCTGGCCAATCCACCGCGGTTCCGTGGGACTGTCAATCAAAAGTCTCAGATTACGCGCGTCCCCCGGCACTTCAAACACCATCTTGGAAATGTAAGATTCGCCCGGCCGCAATGCCTGCATCATCGAAGGTCCGGCCTGCCCTGAATCAGACAATGCCTGTTGGCCGGCCTGTGAAATCGGGTAACTGTGCCCGCCTTCATCCACCAGCGTAATTTCGCGGCGCGAAGGATCGAGCGGACCGTTTCCCCGGTGCCGCGAAATCGTGTTCTCGTCAAATCGCGTCCGCACCGAGACAATCGCGAAATTTCCCTGGACTCTCAGGGGTGATGATTCGCCTCCGTCGATGACCGATGCTAATTGCACTCCGATCACGCTGTACGCCAGGTGGCAATCCACTTCGCAAAAGTATTTTTCGTTGCCCGGGGTGAGGGTCAATTCCTGGCTGGCCAGCGAGGCGCCGAAGAGCGTCGCGGAATACCCAAATACAAATACCAGCGCGGCCATCATGATTTTCCAGGCCAGTCCGCGGCCGCCGAATAGCCAACCGCTGCCAACTGAAAAACATCTCGCCAGCCGCTGCTCGCCGATTAGCCTGGCGCAAATCACAAGAGCGACCGTGCCCGCAATTACGCAAACAGTTCCTAGGAACGAAAGCATTCCAAATAAAACGAACGCTTGCTTGATTTCCATGGCTCACTCCTCCTACTCGCTTAAAGATTGTCATCCAATTTCAACGGTGGTCATCCATCACTCGTCAACTGGCCACCGCCTCAGGCAAACTTCCAAACGTCCTAACGCGTGTGCGATATTCCGCCATCGCGGCGGCCAGGTCTTCTCCTGTAAACTCGGGCCACATCTTCTTTGTGAAATAGAGTTCGGCGTAAGCTGATTCCCACAGAAGGTAATCGCTCAACCGTTGCTCGCCTCCCGTGCGGATCACCAGGTCCACTTCCCGCGCATCGTCATGCGTCACATCTCCGAGGATTCCCTCAAAGGATTTCCGCGACACTTGCGTGACCGTGTAGAAGCGGCACGCGGCGCGATAGAGCATTTCGCGCGAGGAATAATCCACGGCGAGCCGCAGGTGCAGCTCGCGCCCCTCCGCGGTGACCGCTTCTGCGGATTCGATGGCCGCGCGCAAGGCAGGCGAGATGCGGTCGCGCCGCCCGATGGCCGAGATGCGAATCCCGTTGTGGGCGCAACGCGGCCCCTCCACGATCAAGTAATCATGCAGGAGGTGCATCAGCGCTTTCACTTCCGCGGCCGGGCGCTGCCAGTTGTTGGCCGAAAAGGCATAGAGCGTAAGCGTCTCGATGTTCAGATTCTTCGCTGCACGGGCAATCCGGCGAAGATTTTCCGCGCCGGCGCGGTGCCCCGCCGAGCGCGGCATCCCGCGCGAGGTGGCCCAGCGCCCGTTTCCGTCGGTGATGATGGCGACATGAAGTTTTCCCTGTGGAATGGAGTTCATTTTCAAATGTGCTTTCTCCGCCGCAAACATTGGAGTAAACAACTTTGTTATGCAAAGTCAGTTGGCAAAAAATATATGCGCCGCTCAGCGCTCCCGCGTCGCCTGAATCAGCGCTTCCATGTGGTTCAAGTAGCGCTCCAGCGCGCGCCGCCCTGCCGCCGTCAGCCGGAATTCTGTCTTGGGCAGCCTTCCGTCGAATGATTTGGTGCAGGCGATGTAGGCCGCTTCTTCCAGTCTTCGCGCATGGACGCTTAAATTCCCGTCGGTGGTGTGCAGCAGCGCTTTCAATTCGTTGAAGGTCAGGGAATCGTTCACCGCCAGCGCGCTCACGATCCCCAGCCGCATGCGCTCGTGGATCAGCCGGTCCAGGTCGGGAGCGATTGCTTCCGCCTCGCCGCGGACGGTCTTCAACCTGTCCGCAGCCGCGCGGCTTTTTGCGCCGCGTTCCGCTGTCCGCTCTTGCCGCAGTGCATTCGATTTCACGATTCTTGCTCCCTTTTCAATTCAATCGCCTTCCGCGCATCACCCGCCGTACCGTCGCGCAATCAGCAACCCAAATCCAATTTGCAGCCCGCCGAATCCAAAGGCCATGAACGCGTCCCCCCAGGCCGTTGGCCCGAGCAACGCCACGGCGCCCGTAACCATCATGCATAGCCCCATCATCGGCACGACGCGAACTGAAAACGCTCCACCCGTAACCACGGCAGTCCCGTAGAGAAGTAGCCACATTCCAGGCAACACACTCACCAGACCCGCGCGATAAAGAACCACTGTCAGCAGAGCTCCCACCAGCAGCGGCGGCACAAAGCTCAACGCAAATCGCCGTCCCGGTCCTGAGAAAACTCTTCCCTTTGCGGCCCGGGCCTTCAACACGGTCGCGCCCCCGGCGAGAATCACGGCGATGGCCAACTCCATCAGCCAGACAGCCAGCCACCGCACCGGAGAAATTTGCAGCGCCGCAACGTAAGCCGCGGCAACGGCGGTCACGCCCATGGCCGCGCCGCCCCATCCGGGCACGGCCGTAAACCGCGCGGCGTTCTCCATGGTTTCGCGGATAAAGCGCAGATTGTCCGCGGCGCGAACCTCCAGCCGTACAGGTTCGGGGACCGTTTCAGGGAGAGAACCAGCGGTACGCATGCAGTGAATATACCTGAAAGCGTATTTTTGTCAAGTACTTTATGTTATAAAGTTTAAGTGCCTCGAGGAGGTCCAGGATATTTTCCCACCATCGCATTCCACCGGACCCGCAGCACTTCCAGAATCGCTCCCGGGCCGTCCCACAGGGCATTCAGGCGCGTCGCGGGGTCGTCCGCCCAGCGCACGGGGATCTCGGCGACGGTCAGCCCGCGCCGCTGCGCGATAAACAACAGCTCCGGATCGAATCCAAATCGCTCCAGCCGCTGCTGCTCGAAAATGATTCGTGATCGCTCTGCGCGGAAAGCTTTGAAACCGCACTGCGTGTCGGAGAATTCAAGGCCCAACACCAACCGCACCACCCCATTGAAAACTTTGCCCAATTTTTCCCTGAGCCATGGCTGATGTATCTCAATCAGCTTGGTGTCCAACGCTCGCGAGCCAATGGCAACGTCGTGTGTGGCCAGCGCCGAAAGTAATTTGTCCGCTTCTTCAATGGGTGCGGAGAGGTCGGCATCGGTGAAAAGTACAATCTTTCCCTGGGCTTCCAACATTCCATGGCGCACGCTGTAGCCTTTGCCCCTGTTTCCTGGATTTTTCACCAGCCGCAATTCCGGCCAACCCGCGCGGCGCGATTCCACCAATTGTACCGTGCCATCCTTCGAGCCATCGTCCACAACAATTACTTCTGCTGAGCCGCCATGATTCCTCAGGTAGTCGCGAATCCGGTTGAGAGTTCGCGGCAGTCTTTTTTCCTCGTTGTACGCGGGAATAATGATAGAAAGGTCGAGCGGGAAGGCCATCACGATTCAAATCCGTAGCGCCCAATCAGCGGCACAAAGCGGCACTCATAAAGCGGACGCGAAATAATCTGGCCACCGGACTTGGTCACTAACACCAGCTCCTGGGAATTGCCGGCGCCCACAGGCACCGCCATCCGCCCGCCTTCGGCAAGCTGATCCACAAGAGGTTGCGGGACATTGGGCGCTGCCGCAGCCACCACAATCGCGTCAAACGGCGCGGCTTCTTTCAGGCCGGCCGAGCCGTCGCCAGTGTGCACAAAAACGTGATCATATCCCAGCCGCGTCAGCCGCTCCTGTGCCGCCATCGCCAGTGTTGGATGGCTTTCCACGGTGTAAACCGTCGCCGCCAGCCGCGAAAGCACCGCCGCCGCATATCCCGAGCCCGTTCCGATCTCCAGCACCTTCTCTTTCCCTGTCAGCGCAACCGCTTGTGCCATCGAAGCCACCATATACGGCTGCGAAATTGTCTGCCCCTCGCCAATGGGGATGGGCTTGTCCTCGTATGCCTGGCTGAGATATTCCGCGGGCACAAACTCGTGCCGCGGCACAGTCAACATGGCCTCCAGTACGCGTTCGTTTCGAATGCCCCGCGGGCGCAGTTGGCGGTCCACCATCTCCTGGCGCAATGCACCAGAGTGCAGGTCACCTGCATTATCCTGCATGTCCACGCAAGCCCTTTTCCCGGTGGCTGGCGCCATCACTTGTGCGCCCGGTCGCCGATCTCACCCAGCAATTCCTTCACCGCGGCATCCAGTTGAGAGTCGCGCCCGGTATAGCTTTCACCCACGGGCCGCGTCACGGGGATGTCCACTGGCCGGGGATTCATTTCCATGGTTTGCCCGTCGTGACCCTGCACGCGGATAAAAGGCAGCCGTAAGCTGGAACCGTCAATCAGCGAAACGTTCGATGTGTAAATGATCCATCCCGCCGTAGGCTCGCCTACTACTTTGCCGAGCCCCAGCGACCGATAGCCTTCCGTGAAATCCTCGGCGTCGGAGAGCGAATGTTGGTCGGTCACCAGAATCGTCGGCCGTTCCAGCGCCCGCTGCCCGAGCATGGTTCGCCCAGGGGCTGACGGCAACCCTCGCACGGTCATGGTCAGGTAATCGCGCCGCGCCAGTGCGTCAATCGCATAGACATTTACGAACCCGCCGGAATTGTGACGTACGTCCACCACCACACCCTCGCGCCCGTTATTTTCGGCATCCAAATCCAGGTAGAGCCTGTCCAGCGAACCTTGCGACATATCCAGCATGTGCACATATCCCAGCCGCCCGTTGCTGGCTTTCTCCACGTAGGCTCGTTTTTGTTCCACCCAGGCGCGATATTGCAGTGCCAGGTCGGCTTGCCGCGTGATCGCCTGTACAGGCACAACCTGCTTTCCCGCACCGTCCGCCGACCCTGAAATGGTCAACTCCACGCGCTTTCCTGATTTATTGTCGAGCAATTCATCGAGATTCGTGTGCGCGCCAATCGCCACTCCGTCCACCGCAAGCAGGTAGTCTCCGACTCTTATACCCTTGGCCAGCGACGCCGGGCCCAAAGGTGTTATTTCATTCGCGCGCAAATGTCCCGACCGGGCATACTCCGCGGGATCAAACGAAATTCCCAGCCGCGCCGTTCCCGCGCGTGGTGTTCCCGGGGCCCCTCCGCCCCCACCGGCCGCGATGCCCGAATGTGAAGAGTTCAGATCGCCGATCATTAGTGAAATTACACGACGCATCTCATCGGAAGTGGCCGAACCGGCAATATACGGCTCGTACTTGGTGCGTTCGGAGTCCCAATCCACGCCATTCATTTTGGCGTCGAAAAAATTGTCACGCAGATAGGTCCAGGCCTGGTGGAAAACTTCCATTTTCTCCCGGGCAAAATTGACATCGAGTTCCGCGGTAACATTCAGTGTCCTGGTCGCGCGCGTGTCCACATTGACCGCTTCAATCCGTCCCTGCTGCAGATAGAAAACTTCCTTTCCATCGGGCGAAAACTGCGCGTCGCGCTTGAAACCCGGCGTTGAGGTCAATTGTTTCGCAACCGCGGGCTCCCGCGACAATTCGTCCAGCGAGTAAAGATATAA
>DATNHU010000031.1:0-6636 GCA_035604795.1 Candidatus Limnocylindrales bacterium | reverse complement strand
GTCCACCAGGTCGCCGATTTTCCAGAGAATCTTCGCGCGGTCCGCGGCGCTCATCTCCGCCCAGGGCCCGCCCGTGTAGGCGCGGCGCGCCGCATCCACCGCGGCCGCGGCATCGCGCTCATCCGCTTCGGCGAGCGTGGCCAACGTTTCTCCCGTCGCGGGATTCGTCGTCGCAAACGACTTTCCCGAAGCGGAGTCCACCCATTTTCCATTTATGAAAAGTTTTCCCGGCTTCACTTGTATTTGCGCCGCGCTGGCCATTTTGTCCTCGAAATTCTACGTGATCTCTTACTTCCCCTTGAATTGCGGCGGCCGCTTTTCGATATACGCCGCCAAACCCTCTTTGGCATCCTCGCTGGTAAATAGCTGCTGTTGCAGTTCTCGCTCGAGTCCCAGCGATTCCCCAAAACTCATTTCCGACCCGCTCGCCACCGCGCGCTTGATGCGTCCCACCGCCAGCGAAGCCTTATTCGGCGGGCAGAATTGCCGCGCGTACGCCAGCACATCCTCCCAAAATGTCTCGCGCTTAAATAGATGATTCACCAATCCCATCTCCAACGCCTCATCGAATCCAAACGTGCGCCCTGTGGCCATCAGCTCCAGCGCGCGCCCGCGCCCAAGCAAACGCGAAAGCCGCTGTGTCCCTCCCGTTCCCGGCAGAACACCAAGACTCACTTCCGGAAGGCCAATCTTTCCGCCTTCCTGCCGCGCAATGCGGATGTCGCACGCCAGCGCCACTTCCAATCCCCCGCCCACGGTATGGCCATTGAGCGCCGCAATCACCAGTTTGGGCGTCTGCTCCAGGCGGTTCAACGTTTCGTTCGCGTGCAGGCAAAAATAATATTTGAACGCGGGAGTCACGGACGTCAGCATCGAAATGCTCGCACCCGCGCAGAAAAACTTTTCCCCCGCGCCGCGCAGCACGATTACGTGGACGCCTTCGTCCATCCGCGCGGTCAGAATCGCTTCATCCAACTGGCGCATCATTTCGTAGCTGTAGGTATTCGCCGGAGGATCATCCATCTCCACGATGCCCAGCCCGCCCTCAACACGGTAATGGATCAGTTCCTTCTGCCCCGCCGCCATGGTCATCGCCATTCTGATTTACCGTCCAGGGTTATCGATTCCCCCGGGAATCTGATTTTCAGGAGTCGTCGTACGCGTCCACACATCAACCCATCAGGCCACAAGTTATACCTCAAAGATACCACGCGGGCGCGCGTGTCAACACGCCTTCGCAGGAGATGCTCGCCAAAGCGCACAGCCAAATTGTGAAATTGTCTTGCATCCTCAAAGGCGGTTGGAGCGTCCAATTTGGCAGTAATATCACAGAATAGGTTCGAGTGGCGACGATGCTGTGTTTAGCGAACAATCCATCGAGTATGCTAGGCTTTATATGTTGCCCATCGGCACGTTTCCCGAGTGCCGGTAGGACGCCCCAATTGAGCTCTGCTGAACGCAAACCACTCGCTTCCACCATCGTTCGAGACGATGAAGCCGCCTTGGTTGCCGCTGCCAAAACCGGCGATAACCGCGCCTTCGATGAATTGGTTACCCGATACGAGCGTAAAATCTTCCGCCTGGCCATGAACATCACTCAGAATCAAGCCGAGGCTGAGGACGCCATGCAGGACGCCTTTCTCAAGGCCTTTCAGCACCTCGGTGATTTCCAGGGAGGCTCGCGGTTTTACACCTGGCTGGTCCGTATCGCCGTCAATGAATCCCTGATGCGCCTCCGCAAGCGCCGCCCCAACCAGGTTTCCATCGACGAAAATGTGGAGACGGAAGAAGCGTCCATGCCGCGCCAGATTGAAGACTGGGGACCTTCTCCGGAAAAGCGCTTCGCGCAGGTCGAAATGGAAGGGATTCTGACCAAAGTCATCGAGCAACTTGAACCGCTCTACCGCGCCGTATTCCTTATGCGCGACGTTTCCGAACTTTCCACCGAAGAAACAGCAGAAGCGCTGGGCATCTCCATTCCCGCCGTCAAATCCCGCTTGTTACGTGCTCGCCTGAAGCTGCGCGACTTGCTGCAACCTTATTTTCAGGGGAGCCAACCAAATTGAACTGTAAAGGCCTTATCCAAGAGTTGACCGATTATCTGGACGAAGCGCTGGATCCCCTCTCCCGCGCCGAACTCGAGCAGCACCTGGGCAAATGCAAGAAATGCCGGATTGTTGTGGACACCACCCGCAAGACCATCGATATTTTCTGCAACGCCGAGCCGGCCCCGCTTCCCGTGGATGTGCGCACCCGCCTTCACGAAGCCCTGGCCAAGCGTCTCCACCGCCGCGCCAATTAGATTCATCGAGGTTCTGAATTTCGCACGTTTTCTATTTGAAATTTCAGATTTGAGATTTCCAATTTATCCTTTGCCTTCTCCGTGCCCCCTCTGCGTTCGGAGCCTGCCCTGAGCCCGCCGAAGGGCGCCTCTGCGGTATAAGTTCCTTTCTTTTCCCGTCTTTGCTTCTCTTTTGTTTTCCTTTCTTTTCCTTTCTCTAATATTTTTGCTCTATCCTCCCTGCCCCTCCCACAGAGGGATCTTTTTCCCGATCCCCCGCGCAACCGCCAATTCCACCACCCGCGCGGCAACCGCCACATCCCAAATCGCAATCCCGCTCGACTTGAACAACGTGATCTCTTCCGCCCCTTCGCGCCCGGGAAACTTGTTACCGATAATTTCCGATAGCTCGTGCACGGAATTCCACCGCGCCGCATCACCCGAAAACGCTTGAATCAGATCCCCAGCTTCCATTTTCGCCTGCGCCACAAAGTCCACCGCAATTCGCGAAGCCCGCGCAACGGCCGCATCATCCAGCTCCCGCTTCTGCGGGAAATTCGCGCCGACGGCATTGATGTGCGTCCCAGGCGCAAGCCACGCGCCTTCGACCACCGCCCGATTCGCGGTGGTCGCCGTAACCACAATGTCCGCGCCGCGCACGGCCTCCTCAGATGACCGCGCAGGCTCCACAGATACGCCGATGCGCTCGCTCATCTCCGCCGCGAACCGTGCCCGCCGCTCAGCATCGCGACCGTACACAAGCACCTTAGTAAGTTTTCTCACCGCGGCAACGCCTTCCACTTGGCCGGCCGCCTGATGTCCGGTTCCAATGATCCCAAGCGTCTGCGCGTCCGTGCGCGCCATGTACCGGGTCGCCACTCCACTTGCCGCCCCCGTGCGCATCAATCCCAGATAGTCCGCCTCAATCAGCGCAATCAGTTCTCCCGTCGTGGAACGGTACAGCGGCACAAGAAATCGCAGTGCCCCTCGCACGCTGGTATACAACTTCATCCCCACCAGCCCCGCCGAAACATCCGCCCCCGCCATGTAATGCAGAAAGCCCTTGTCGGGCAGCTCCAAGCGATGGCGCGGATGCACAATGGCCTGCCCGGCAGCTTGTCGCCGCATGATTTCTTCTACGGCGGCAATCGCCTCCGGCATGGTCAGAAGCTCACGTACATCGCTTTCGCTCAAGAGGAGAGTCATGTCATCAATTCACGGTCAAACTGTCATTTTGCTTTGGGATTGGAAGCGCGCTTCGCAGGCGTGGTCCCCTTCGCGGGCGGCGTTTCGCGGACGCGAAGCACCGAGGTCTGGTGCATCTCATAAACGCGGTCAGCCCGCAGTCCCGGTCCTTCGATGTTGCTGAACCGAAACTCCGGATCGCCCGTGGACCCCTGCTTGTCCAGCCGGATGGGAAGATATCCGCACAAATCACTCTCGACAAACGCAGTTTCGTACCGCTGCCGTTTGGAACCCCAGGTGTAAACACGAAGCAGGCTGAAATCGCATTCCTGGCCCTCGGCGCCGTGCGCCCCCGCCACCAGAAATTCCGGCTTCTGACCGGAAGGAGTTGCGACCCGATTCAGCACAAACCATGCGACAGGCCTCATGCCCGCGGATGTGGCGTAATCACGCACCGTGTCAGGAAGTTCCAGATCAATAAATCGCCCCAGAACCCAACCTGCAAGGGGTGGAATTGCCGGACCCGGCGATTCGCTTGTCTGCTTTTGTGATGCGCCGTTGCCAGTAACCAGAAACGCCTGATTCGCGCTCTGTGAATCTCCGGATTCTCCTGCTGCCCCGCCAGTGCGGGTGCCTGGAGCGGCACCGGGCGTTGAAACGAATAGCCAATCCTCGCGCTTTGGCGATTCATCTTTGTCCGCGGTAGCTGCTGGAGTTGTTTGCGGCGCCTCCGCGACTTTCCTGGCCAGCACAGCTAGGGACACGCCTCCCGGAAGCTGATAGATCCGCGTCGCCTCCCGTCCGGGCTCGAGCCGGACATTGGTGAACACTTTTGTGCGCCCCAAAGCCTGCACCGGCATAGTGTGCGCTTCCGCGATGTGCCTGGCCTCCAGATCCCATGAGGGCCGGTCCAGAAGGGCGTGGCCATCCATCCAACCCACCACGCCGCTGACTGTGCGTACCTGAGATTGGCCTCCAATGCGCCTCAAAACTTCAACCGGGTAACCCCAATGCACTTCGCCAATGGACTGGCGCACCTGCGCTGTCGTCGCATACAGCGTGAGTGTTGGCTCGCCAACATAAGCCATCCCCAGCGCGCGGGGCTTCGCGCGCATTCTCCAATAAACCCCCACAATCAGCAGGAGGATCAGCGTCCCAACAACCCATTTACGCATAATTCTCTTGGTATTCCCGTCCCGCAAGCCCTGACTTTGGTGTGCTAGCTTGCGCCCCTGATTATTCTACACCACGCGGTGGGCGCTCCCCCGCGCACTAATTGCCCTGAAAAGGGGTCGATATTCAAGTACGTTTTCATATTTTCAGGCCTCCCTTGGTCGCCCGCACCGAGGAAGCTTGAATCACTCCGCGTTTTGTCTTGCCAAATCTCCTGTGATCCTCCAGCTTCGTCCGTAGAATTCTGAGTGTACGAGTGAATCAAAGCGCGCGAATGCCGCTGTCGTGATACAACGTTCTCTCGGCTGGCCCCGGGCGAACTCTCTGCTAGAATGCTGCACGCCCTGAAAACCCAGTGAGGCTGAAACCATGAAGTGCGCCATTGCAACTGTCATTCTATTTGCTGCAGCGATCCCCGCCACCGCGCAAGCGCCCGATCCCGCGCTGATGGCTGAAATCCACAAAATCAAGGCCATTGATAACCATTCGCATCCGCCGCGCCTCGTCGCGCCGGGCGAAACCGACAACGAATTCGACGCTCTACCCTGCGACCCGCTGGAACCGACGGCTCCGAACACGATGACGCGCCCGGAAAATCCCGTATACCTCGCCGCATGGAAATCTCTATGGAGTTATCCGTATGACGACCGCACTCCCGCT
Source organism: Candidatus Limnocylindrales bacterium (assembly GCA_035604795.1). Classification (GTDB taxonomy): domain Bacteria; phylum Acidobacteriota; class Terriglobia; order Acidiferrales; family UBA7541; genus DASTCZ01. The sequence goes on along the minus strand of DATNHU010000031.1, from coordinate 1,337 downwards.
CACATTCAGGAACTGCTCGCCACCAAGCAGCGCATCCGCAAGGAACAGGGCGACCATTATTCGGCCTGGGTGCTCGACAAACTGGGAATCGAAACCGAACTTGCAAACCGCATCGCTTTGGGCCGCGGCCTGACGCCACCGCGATTCCGCTGGGTTGCATTCGATGACGCCCTGATGCTCCCGTTAAATGGCGGAGCGCTGGCCAACGAAAATCCCGATAGAAAAGTTTTTTACGCCCACGAAAAAACACTGCTTGACCGCTATTTGAAGGAATTGAAAGTTGCCGCGCTTCCCGCAACCTTCAGCGACTACCTCTCCGGCGTTGTGACCGCCGAACTCGAGCAACAAAAACAGAAGGGCGCGGTGGCCATCAAGTTTGAAGCCGCCTATCTGCGTTCACTCGATTTTGAGCCCGAGAGCGAACGCGGGCCGGATGCCATCGAACGGCGCGAGGCCGAAACCATTTACGCCAAGTACTCGCATGGTGGAGTTCCCTCGCGCGGCGAATATCTGCATCTACAAAATTATTTGTTCCGCTACATCGCATCCGAAGCAGGACGCCTGGGCCTTCCCGTCCACATTCACACCGGCTTCGGCTGTGGAGGATATTTCCAGTTGAGCGGCGCCAACCCTCTGCTACTGGAATCCGTACTGAATGACCCGCGCTTGAGAAAAACCACTTTCGTGCTGCTTCATGGTGGGGCAGGTCCATTCCCGCGCAACATCGCGCCCCTCCTGATGAAACCAAATGTTTACACCGATCTCTCCGAACATACCTGGATGGAATCTCCGCGCCGCCTGTCTGAAGTTCTTCGTGAATGGCTGGAGTGGTATCCGGAGAAAGTTTTGTTCGGCACCGACCTCTACCCCAGCGCCGCCGAAATTGATTGGGAAGAAATCGGCTGGCAAACTTCCGAGGCCGGCCGCGTGGCGCTGGGCATGGCGCTCACAGGCATGATGAGCGACGGCGAGATCAGCCGCGACCGGGCGCTCGAAATCGCGCGAATGGTACTCCGCGAAAACGCCCTGAAACTTTACGGATGGCAGGACGGGAATTAGGAATCGCCGGAGGGAGAGCATGATTTTAGTCATGACAACGCTCGCAATTCCCTCAGGGGTTTTAACACCGAGGGTTGAATTCGAAAATCGTCCATAGGAGCTCACGTGAATTTTCTCGATAAACTCCGACCGTTCACTCTCTTGGTTTTGCGCTGCACCCTGGGATTGATCTTTCTTTTTCATGGCTATCCGAAAGTCGCCCACGGAATCGGTGGCACGACTAAATATGTCTCCAGTCTTGGACTTCCTTCCCCCACAATTCTTACCTACATCCTTGT
>DATNHU010000030.1:0-4960 GCA_035604795.1 Candidatus Limnocylindrales bacterium | reverse complement strand
CGGACAATCGGCCCCACAATGGCCATTTCTCGCTGGCTCGACGCCAACCATTGCGCTTCGCTCAATTCATGCACTCCGGTGAGCGCCAACTGAAAGGCCACGACCATCAAAATGATGCTGGTGGCGGCGAAAAACCGGCCGATCGGTATCTTCAATGTCCCCTGGAAGAAAAACACGCCCACGGCAACCGCAATCGCCAGCCCCAGAAATGTTCCAATCCAAACGTTTACACCCGCGGCGGAAAACTCCACCGCACGGAGAATCAATGCCAGTTCGGCGCCTTCCCGCACCACCATAAGGAAAACAAAGAGGAAAAGTCCCCAGCCCGCGGCGCGCGATGACTTCCCCGCGAGCGTTTCCACGCGCTGCTCGATTTCCTTGCGCAGCCGCCGCGCCATCCGGTTCATCCAGATGATCATGGTGACCACGAAAAACGCGGCAACCAGCAGGAGCACCCCCTCAAAACCATCCTCGCTGACCTGCCAATACGCCAGCGCCGCCGCGACCGCAGCGCTCAGGGCAACCGCCGCGATCACTCCGGCCCAGACATACTTCGCCAGGGCCGCCCGTGCGGTCCGGTTCAGATACACAAGGACGATACCGACGATCAGTGCGGCTTCAACGCCCTCGCGGAGGGCGATGAGCAAAGCAGAGAGCAAAGGAGTCCCCCAGTTGCAACTCTAGTTGCAACTCGTTTGCAACTACAATTTTAGTCTAACTTTTTTTGCTCCACCCCGTCAAGCAACTCGCGCCCCATCCCTCTTTACTCTACAATGGCCGAACCGCGCGCATCCCCGCGGAGTCTACCTACTAATGGTTTGTTGTCACTATCTCCGCAAGCTTATGGCACTTGTGGCCGCGGCAAGCCTTGCCGTCGGCCCGGGCCTGGCGCAATCGCCCGCGCCACCCTCCAAGCCCTCCCCCAATACCGCGAAGTCGCAAAAAGCGTTGAAATCAGGTCTGAAAGCTGAAGCAGCGGGAAACTGGCAGGCTGCATATGATGCTTACGTCGAAGCGGCTGCCTTTGCTCCTCAGGACAAGGAAGCCCAACTGCTGCGCGATGGAGCAAAGTACCGCCTGGTCCAGCAGCATATGGATGCCGCCGAGCGCGAGGCCCTGGCGGGTAATCAGACCCAGGCGGAAAAGGAGCTCCACGCCGCCATCGAGCTGGACCCCAATCATCCCGCCGCGCGGGAACGGCTTGGCCAGGTCCAATCCCTCAAAATTGCGCGGCAACCAGTGCAGCAATCGCCGTTGGCCCCTTGGGTTGAATTGCATCCAAAAGCGGGCACGCACCACTTCGATTTCCGCGGAAACGTCCGCGCGGTGTATGAGGAAATCGCGCGGCAATTTGGCCTGTCGGTGGAGTTCGACACCGACTTGCAGGCCAGCAACACGTTCCACACGACCCTTCCAGACGTGGACTTTGACTCCGCGATGAAGGTGATCGGCGAGGAATCGCATACCTTCTTGGTGGCGATGAGCGACAAGCAATTCCTAGTGGCCGATGACACGCCACAGAAGCGCAAACAGTTCGAGCCGGAAGCCGTGAAAACATATATTTTGCCCGCCAGCACAACCGATGCGCAGATGACCGAAACTTTGCGGGTCATCCGCGATATCACCGGCATCACGCACTCGGGGCTCAACACCGCGACTCGCGAGCTGACCTTGCGCGACACTCCCAAGAACTTAGCTATCGCCAGCGAGTTGTTGGATCAGCTCGAGCAAGGGCGCGGCGAAATGGTTCTGGAAGTTGAGCTTCTGGAAGTGGACCGTAGTGCCGCGCGGCAATTGGGCCTCGAAGTTCCTACTTCCCAGCAAGTGGTCGTGCTCACCCCGTCGGAAATTAAAGCTGCCGAGCAAGCCACCACTACCCAGCAGTTGCTGTCGATCATCCAGAGCGTTTTCGGAACCACCTCCGGCGGCGGCGCACTCGGGGGATTATTGCCTCCTTTGGTCGCCTTCGGTGGAGGATATTCCACGTTTCTCACTACCCTTCCCAGCACGCAGCTCGATTTGTCGCAGACATACAGCGTGGTGCGCAACGCTCAGCGCATGATGATCCGGGCGGAAGATGGCCAGCCCTCGAGTTTCTTTATCGGCGAGCGTTTTCCGATTACTCTGGCTCTGCTTTCGACAGATATCCCAACTGGGGCAACATTTCTTCAAGGCGCGCTGCCGCGCACCGACTTGATCGCCGGCAACGCCCCATCGGCGGTTCTTGCCGTCTCGCTGCGGGGAACCAGCGCGGTGGATATTGTCGATGCCAATCAAACCGACGGCACAATTTCCGTCTTCCTTGGCAATGGGGACGGCACCTTCTCTGCACGCACTGATATTCCCGTGGGAAAGGGTCCGGTCGCATTGGCCACGGCAGATTTCAACGGCGATGGCAAGCCGGACATCGCGGTGGTAAATCAAACCGACGATACCGTCTCGATCCTGCTTGGCAATGGCGACGGAACTTTCACTGCCGGCCAGGTTCTCAGCACCGGCAAGAAGCCTTCCGCGATTCTGGCCACCGACATCAACGCCGATGGCCACGTCGATTTGGCCGTTGCCAATGAAACCGACAACACGGTTTCCATTTTCCTGAACGCCGGCGGTACCACCGGTACTTTTATGCCTCCAACTACAATCGCCACCGGAGTCGCTCCCGTGGCTTTAGCATCGGGGGTCTTCACTACCAGCGGCCACATCGATCTCGCAGCCGTGAATCAGACCGACGACACCGTCTCCATTTTTCTCGGAAATGGGGACGGAACCTTTTCCACGAAGACCGATTTCCCAACGGGAACAAGTCCCAGTGGCGTCGTGACGGGCAACTTTACCCAAAGTGGCCAACTGGATCTGGCTGTATCCAACCAGGGATCCAGCACCGTATCGGTCCTCCAGGGAAACGGCGATGGAACATTCGGGGCGAAAACGGATTTTCAAACGGGATCGGGCCCGGCAGCCATTCTGACAGGCGATTTCAATGGCGACGGCATCCCCGATTTAATCACCGCAGATTTCACGGCCAGCACAGCCAGCGTCCTGATCGGCGATGGCGCCGGTAACTTCAGCGACGTCCTGGATGTGCCGGTGGGAACAGGGCCCGTCGCTCTAGCCGCTGCGGATTTTAACGGCGACACGCGATTGGACTTAGCCGTCGCGGCGCAAACCGCGAATGTAGTCACCGTAATCCTGAACACGTCCAACAACAACTTGAATACGAATCAAATCGCGTCGCAAACTCCTTATCCCGGATCGGAGTTTGAAGACGTGGGTTTGAAAGTGAAAGCCACTCCACACCTTCATCCCAACGGCGAAGTTACTCTTCAGCTTACCTTTGAGATTCGAAGCATCTCCAACAACACGCTAAACGGCATTCCCATTATCAGCAACCGCACTTCGGAGCAAACGATCCGCGTGCGCGAAAACGAAGTCACTCTGCTCTTGAGCATACAGGACGTGGAGTCAATGAATGCTTTTACGGGCTGGCCCGGCCTCGGTCAAATCCCCGGAGTGGACGTTGGTGCGGGAAGCCGCAACACAACAACCACGGACTCGGAATTCTTGATCGTAGTCACTCCGCGCATGTTGCATCCCATTCCCCATTCGGGCCGGTCAATTTATGCCGGGCGTGACACCACAGGCCGGGCCGGCGCACCCCAGCAATAATCGGCTTTTTGCCCGGCCAACCTCTGGGAGCCTGCCAGGCGTCTAAGCAGCCAGGGGGTAGTCTACTCAGCAAGACGAGCCTGCGCCACACCTTGCCTGCGGCCATGAATTCGCTATTGAGGTGGATTGCGCGGTAGCTGTGCTATAATGCGAGTTTTGCTTCCCTGGGAACGTTCCCTTAAGGAGATTCAGAGTGAAGATTCGATCAATTCTCACATTGGCATCACTCACTATTTTGAGTGCGGCCCCGGCCGTAATGGCCCAATCAGGTGGCGCAGCACAGGCTCCTGCAACTTCAACCGGCGCAGCCCCGAGCAAGATCGCTGTGCTTGATATTCAAGCCGCGATCGGGAACAGCGCCGAGGGCAAGCAATCCGGCGCGGAGTTGCAATCTTCTTTCGCTCCCCGAGGGGCGGACTTGGATGCCATTCAGAAGCAGATTGCGGACATCGACAAAAAGCTTCAAGCCGGCGCCAACACATTGAGCGATGAAGAAAAGGCCCGGATGCAAGCGCAGGGCCAGCTTCTCCAGAACAAGTGGAAGCGCAATTCGGACCAGATTAATGAAGAAGCCAACGCAGCTCGCGCAGAGATTATGGATCGCATTGGCCGCAAAATGGTGGACGTGGTTGACCGCTATGCCCGTGAGAATGGCATCGGCGTGGTGATTGACAGTTCAGGCCAGGCGAACCCCGTGCTGTACAGGGCAACGCAGCTCGATATCACCGCAGACATCGTGAAACTCTACGACCAGCAATATCCGGTGAAGGCGGCCGCGGCGGCTGCGCCGAAGACGACGCCTCCGGCAACAAATCCGCCAGCGAAAAAGCCCGGCGGTCAGCAATAGCCAAAGGTACCTCGATTGAGCTTCAACCGGCCCCTCGGTACCAGGCGCCAAGCCTGCGGTCGAGGGGCCGGTTCTTTCTGAAATGCACGTTTGGTGAATCCCGGCGTTAACCCAGGATCCAGTCGAGCACAATTCAGTTCATTCCCAACCCCCAGCGGTGTATAAGTGTGCCCATTCACAATCAAGGCCGGGAGGAAAAGATGAAGCGTGCTTTAACTGTGCTGTGTCTTTGTTGCGCCCTGTGCGTCGCCATACTATCTGTGCGCACTTCGCCCGCGGACGCCATTTCCGAGCGCGCCCGAAAGCTTCACTTCTCCTCAATCGTCCTCGATACGCACGATGACACCACGCAGCGCTTTTTCTCCAAGACGTTTGACCTTGGCAAGCGCAATCCCGATGGCAGCATTGACATCCCGCGCATGCGCGAAGGCGGCATGAACGCCATCT
>DATNHU010000029.1:0-6158 GCA_035604795.1 Candidatus Limnocylindrales bacterium | reverse complement strand
GGCGGGCTGCCCGCGGCGGCGTACGGAGGCAGGCGCGAAATTATGGACCGGCTGGCGCCGCTGGGAGACGTGTATCAGGCGGGGACGCTTTCGGGGAATCCGCTGGCAATGCGGGCGGGGATTGAAACCCTGAAGCTGCTGAGCGCGAAGGGATTTTACGATAATTTGGATCAGCGCGCGGGGCGATTCGTGGCCAGCCTGAGGCGCGAACTGGCAGTGAGCGGAGTAAAAGGGTGCGTGCAGAGCGTGGGGTCGTTGATGACGCTCTTCTTTGGGACGAAGGCAGTTACAAATTATGCGGAGGCGAAGAAGTCAGACACCCGGGAATTTGCGGCGTTCTTCAAGGCGATGCTGGGACACGGAGTGCTACTTCCGCCGTCACAATTTGAGGCACTGTTTGTGTCGGCGGCGCATACGGATGCGGAGATTGATATGACGCTTACGGCGGCCAGGGAGAGTCTGCAGACGATGGGTGCGGCGGTGAGCGCGGATTAGGCCATTATTCACATCAGGGGCTTAAGCCACGAGTTTTCCGCTGGACTCATTGCCAGAGATAAAACTCCGAAGCACTGAAAGTCACCAGGACATCCGCCTGATTGAAATCCATTCGATGAATCTGGGTACCTTGCATTAAAGTTCCCATTGTGTTTACATCCGCGCGCTGCCGTGCGGTGGCCCGGAGGTTCGCGTGGACCTTGGCGACACAGGACCGATTTCCTTCAGTCAAATCCTGGACAGGATGTTCTCTGTTTACCGCAGATATTTTTTCCTGCTCATCGGCGTGGCGGGCTTGCCCTATCTGATCCTTGCGGCGATTGGCCTGATATTCGTGATGGCCAGCGGCATCTTGGGAACACTAGCGACCCCGGCGTCCGCCGCGGCACGTGCCCCGACAGTACCCGACGTGACGATGTTTCTCGGAGTGATAATCCTGGTATGGGGGATTTTCCTGGTTGGAGCATCGCTGGCGTGGGTGGCAACCTCGGCCGCCGTCTGGGATCTTCAAATGGGAAAGAGGCCGACGATCCGGAGCGCGTACCGATTGGCATTGCGGCGACTGGGGACAATCGTTGTGGCGGGATTTATCCTGCTAGTCGTTCCAGGAATCATTGTGTGGCTCTCGATTTCGCTGAGCGGGGCGATCTTGGCAGCCGAGGAAACCGGTCCTCTGGAAACCTTGAAACGGAGCTGGCGGTTGACGGAAGGATACCGGTGGAAGATTTTTGTGACGATGTTTTTGTGTTCGATCATTTCGATGGCGTTCGGGTACATGTTTCAGATTCCAGCCCTGATACTTATGGCCTTTGTTTCGACTTCAGGCGGGGCCCCGGCTTGGGCGATTGCCATTTATATTCTGGCATACCTAATGGGATGGGTGCTGCCTGCGCCGCTGCTCGCCATTGCGCTCTGCTTGATTTACTATGACGCACGCGTGCGCAAGGAAGGATTCGACCTGCAGAGGATGCTGGACACTCTTCCGTCGGTGGCCGGAGCCGCGGCGCCGCAAACGCCGGCAGTCAGTTGAGGAGCAAAGAGCGAAGCGAGAATGGACACTGCACCCCAAGTGACGGCGGAACTGAAGCCGATGAGTTTGTCGGAGATTCTGGACCGGACGTTCACGCTCTATCGCAATAATTTCTGGCTGTTCTGCGGGCTGATGGCCTTGCCGGAAGTGGCCAATGCGCTGATCTCGATAATTTATTTTGCGACCGTGGGGAGCAAGATGATGATCGCGCCGCGGCCGAATCCACAAAACCCGTTCGAGGCGCTGGCGGGAATGCAGTCGGCGCTTGGGGGAGCGTTGGTCCTCCTATTTTTTCACGCGATTTTTTATTCGACGGCGCTAGGCGCGGTAACACTGGCGGTGTCGGAGATTTATCTGGGGCGCATTACCTCGATACGCGCGTCGTACCGTTCAGTGATGAGGAGAATGCCCGGGTTATTTGGGCTGATCCTGGTGCTGTTCATGCTGCTCTTTGTCTTTGTATTTGCGGGAGTGATTGCCGGGCTGATCCCGGCGGCGGTGCTTGCCGGAGCGTTGACGGCGGTGATTTCGCGAGCGGGGGCACCCGGAGTTTTGCTGGGCGCGTTGGTCGTTCTTGTGGTGATCGTGTTCATGGTTTCAGGGGTGGTCCTGGGGATATGGCTGATGATGCGGTTCGCGGTGTCCATTCCAGCGTTTATGCTGGAACGGTTGGGCGTGTTTGATGCGATGGGGCGCAGCGGATCGCTGACCAAAGGCTTTCGCTGGCGGATATTTGTGTCCGTGGTCGTAATGTACGTGGTCGTTTATGCGGTGCAACTGCTGTTCGCCATACCGTTCGTGGTGATGACCATGGCGCGGGCAGGGAAGGGCGTGCTGCCGCTGTGGCTGCAAGCGGGGACGGCGGTTTCCGCTGCGGTGGCGGGGACGCTGGCCGGACCTCTGTTGATGATTACGATTGCACTGATTTATTACGATGTGCGCATCCGCAAGGAAGCGTTTGACCTGGAAGCCATGATGGCCGCGCTGGGGAGTTCGGCGCCGCAGCCGGGATACGCCGGGGCCGCGCCGCCGCCGAATCCGAGCGGGTAGAGGGGCCGGGGAGAGATCTGAGATTGTCCCGAATGCGAAGGACGGTTTGTGGACGCTTGCTGATTGCGGCGTTGGGCCTGATGGCGATTTGTGGGCCGCTTAGTGTTCGAGCCGGCGCCGCGGATTTTGCCAATTCAACCGCAACTACAACTGATTCCCCAAAGGCAATCATTTCGCTTTCCAATTATGAGGCTGAGCTTGACCGGATTGCTTTGGATGTGTCGGCGCTGAAAGATCATCCGGAGAGGGCCGGCGCGCTAAGGAATTCTCTGCCCGGCGGGTGGATGGTTCAGTCGGGCGACCAGGAATTTGAAACTTCCACCACGTGGCTGAGCGATGCGCTAAAAGATTTCGAGAAGAAGAGTCCCATAGAACGCAAAGAGCTCTGTGATTCGGTGGTGAGACGGCTTCGGGCCATTAAGGCTGAGGCGGAAAATATTAGAACCGCTCAGGCTGGGCCGGATATGACCGACAGCAGCGCGCGACTGCAGAAAATCCTGAGCGCGCGCGAATTCCGGCAAGTGCACGAGCAGTCGTGGCTGAGCCAGCTTTGGGACCAGGTGCAGAGGTGGATCGACTGGGTGTTGGAACGCACACTCGGGCGCTTGATTGGCGAAGGGCCGCTTCGGACAACGCTTCTATACGCCATGATCGCCGCAGTATTTTTGTTTGTGGCCGTTTGGATTGTGAGGAGCCTGCGGAGTCTGGCGCGCACCGAAACTTTGCGAGTGGACGCCGTGTTTCCGCCGGGGAAACACTGGCGCCATTGGGCGCGCGAGGCGCTCACAGCGGCGGGCACCGGGGATTATCGCGCGGCGCTTCACGCGGCGTATTGGGCGGGAGTTTACAGGCTGGCGGAGGTTGGTGCGTGGCAGCTCGATCGAGCGCGCACACCGCGTGAATATCTGCGGCTGGTGAATCAGCCGGCTGCGGGGGCAGGCGATACGCGCAGCCCAGCGGCGAAAGCGAAACCGGAAGGCGCCGCGGCTCTAGCCGCGCTTACACGCAGCATGGAAGCTTCGTGGTATGGATATTTGCCTGCAACGCAGCAAGATTTTGATATGGCCGTGAATCACCTGGAGACGCTCGGATGCCGGTTGCGCTCGAACGCTCAGACCGCAAACTCCTGATTGCCGCAATAGCGCTGATGCTGGTACTGGTAGCGACCAGCGCGGTGCTCGCGCCGCCAGAGCCTGCTCCGGCACCGGTGGCCTCCAGTTTTTCGCCCGGGCCAACGGGAGCCAAGGCCGCTTACCTGTTGCTGGGCGAGCTGGGCTACAACGTGGAACGATGGAGTCAACCGCTTTCGGAGTTGCCGCTGCCAGGGGGCGTGATTCCGTTGACCATCCGCAGAATTGGAGAATCATCCGGTAATCCCGCGCCGGGTCCGTCCGAAGAGAACCAGTGTCAGACTCCCGCAACCACTTCAGAATTTCCCGTCACATTGGTACTCGCCGACCCCGGCATTGGAGGGATGGGAGATGAAGACCTGGATCAGCTTGAGTCATTCGTCCGGCACAGAGGCCGCGTACTGCTGACGGGAGCCACAGGCGGGGAGATCTTGAGTTCTAAAGAGTTGGCGCTGACGAAGCCCTTTGACGCGGTGACGAGTCAGTATCACGCCGTGGCGGTCAGCCCGATTACTCAAGGAGCGCCCGTGATCACCATGGCTGCGACGATTCGGTGGAATCAATCACTGCCGAAGAAAGACGAGCGCTGGCACCTGATTTCATCCTGTTCGGTGCCCTTGTACGCCGAAGGATCAAATATCGTTGCAGTTTCATACGGACTCGGGAAGGGACAAGTGATCTGGTGGGCCAGCTCGATGCCCCTCACCAATGTGGGAATCGAACAGACTGGAAATTTGAAGCTTCTGCTAAATTCACTGGGGCCCGCCAATGGGGCACGCGTATTGTGGGACGAGTACTACCACGGTGAGCGGCGCACGCTGACCAGCTATTTGGCGGGGACTCCGGCAGCGTGGATGCTGCTCCAGGCAGGCATAATCTACTTTTTGCTTCTGCTCGCCTATGGGCGGCGCACCGGGCCCATACGGAAGGCGGTGGTGGAGTCAAGGCTGTCGCCACTCGAGTTTGTTGAGACATTGGGCGCGCTTTACCAGAGTGCGGGCGCGGCCTCGTCCGCGGTTGAAACGGTGTGGCAGAGATTCAGATATCTGGTGGGCACGCGGCTGGGATTGCCGGCCTCTGCTTCCGTGAAGCAAATGTTTGAATCGGCGCGCGACCGATTGGGCTGGAGCGAGCCGGGCCTTTATGAAGCGTTGCAAAAAGCCGAGCGCGCCTCGAAGTCCACGGGGCTTTCCGATAAGGACGCATTGCAAATTGTGGAGTCGCTCGAACATTACGCCGGGCTCTTGGAACTGAATCGCGGTGCAAGTGAGGAGAAAAGGACATGGCGGACCAGGTAGCACGAGTGGCGGAGCACATCCGCAAGGAAATGGGCAAGGCCATTGTGGGACAGCGGGCCGTGCTCGATCAGATGCTGCTGGTGCTGCTCTGTGGCGGGCATGCGTTGATTGAAGGCGTCCCCGGGTTGGCCAAAACACTGGCGGTGAAGGTCCTGGCGCTGATTGGGCGGCTGGAATTCCGGCGCGTGCAATGCACCCCCGATTTAATGCCCGCCGATATTCAGGGAACAACAATTTTCAATGTGCAGAAGGGCGAGTTCTCACTGCACCGCGGGCCGATTTTCACCGACTTGCTGCTGGTGGACGAAATCAACCGGACGCCTCCGCGCACGCAGTCGGCGTTGCTCGAGGCAATGGAAGAGCGGCAAGTGACGCTCGATGGAAACACCTACATGCTGTCGGATTTTTTCACGGTATTCGCTACACAGAACCCGATTGAGTTTGAGGGGACTTATCCGTTGCCGGAAGCGCAGCTCGACCGTTTCTTGCTGAAGATTCGGATCGGGTATCCGGAGGCTGGAGAAGAATCGGAAATCCTGCGGCATTACCAGGAAGGATTTGATCCGCGTGGTCTGGACAAGCTTGGACTGGAACAATTGCCGGCGGGATGGCTTCTCGCGGCGCGCGCGGAAGTCGGCGCCGTGCGGGTTGAGCCCGCGCTCTTCCAATATGTGACGAATGTTGTGCGCAGGTCGCGCGATTGGCCGGCGCTCAGCCTGGGCGCGAGTCCGCGCGCGGCCGTGAATTTATTATTGGCCGCGAAGGCTTGCGCATCGCTGGAAGGGCGGGATTTCCTGATTCCCGATGATGTAAAGACCGCGGCGCCGGCGGTGCTGCGTCACAGATTGCTACTGAAGCCGGAGTCGGACCTGGAGGGGATGAATTCGGATCAGGTAATCGCGGAGCTGTTGGCGGCGGTTGAAGTGCCAAAATAAGGGAATAAGCCGCAAACCTGGGCGCAGCAAGCTGTGTCCCAACACAGGCCATCCCACTCGGCAATCCGAGCAGATTCTGGAGATGGACTGCCAAAGCAAGAAACAATGAGCGCAACGGCCACATTGCAAAACACGAACGCCGGTCAAGAAGCCAACACTGCGCGCCTGATGGGGCCCTCGCGGCTGGTCCCGCCGAATGTGACCGCTGTTGCGGTGCGGC
>DATNHU010000028.1:0-25462 GCA_035604795.1 Candidatus Limnocylindrales bacterium | reverse complement strand
AAGGGCGAAGCGCAAGCCGTGGCCGTCAACACCAAGCAGATGTCGAGCATCCTGCGGTCGCAATCCGGCCACAACACCATTTTCACCATCAAATTGCCGGACAGCGAAGAAAGCGCCATGGTGAAGGATTTGCAGGTGGATCCCGTCAAGGGAGTCCTGATCCATGTGGACCTGATGCGCGTGGCCATGGACGTGCGCATGCGCGTGAAGATCCCGGTGCACACGTTTGGTGAACCGCAGGGCGTAAAGTTGCAGGGCGGAATTTTTGAAATGGTCACGCGCGAAGTCGAAATCGAGTGCTTGCCCACGGAAATTCCGGGCGAGTTCCGCGTGGATGTGACCGAGTTGATGATCGGCAAGCAGTTCCGCGCCGGACAAATTGCACTGGATCCCGCAAAGATGACGCTGGTCACCGATCCGCAGCGCGTGATTGCGCACGTCGTTGCTCTGCGCGTGGAAGAAGAGAAGCCGGCCGAGGCAGTGGCGGCCGAAGCAGCTGCGGTGCCCGCCGAACCCGAAGTCATCAAGAAGGGCAAGAAGGAAGAAGAAGGCGAAGAAGGCGCAGCCGAGCCGGCAGCGGCGGAACCAAAGGCCGAAAAGAAAGAAAAGAAAGAGAAGAAGTAAGCCATGGCGGGAGAAATTCCCGCGGAGCAGGCGGCCGAGCGAATGTGGCTCATCGTCGGACTCGGCAATCCGGGCATGGAATATGCCTGGACGCCGCATAACATGGGGTTTATGGCCGTGGACCGGCTGGCGGAAGCGGGCCATATCCGTGTGGAGCGGCCGGAGGCCAAGTCGTACATCGGACGCGGGATGTTGGCGGGACAGGAAGTGGTGCTCGCCAAGCCGCAAACGATGATGAATCTGAGCGGAATGGCCGCGCGGGAGTTGCTGGAGCGGCTGGAGCTGACACCCTCGGATTTGATTGTGTTGTGCGATGAAGTGATGTTGCCGTGGGGCATGATCCGCGTTGGAGAGCATGGCAGCGCGGGCACGCACAATGGAATGAAGTCGGTGATCGGCTCGCTCGGCACCATGGATTTTTGCCGCGTGCGTTTGGGGGTAGGGCCCGATCACCCAGTGGGGGACCTGGCGGGGTACGTGTTGCACCAGTTGCGGCGGGCCGAAATCGAGGATGCCACTGAAATGATTGACCAGGCCGCGCAGGCCGTTGAAGTGATTCTGAAACATGGAGTGGCGCGTGCGATGAACCAGTTCAACCGTCGCGTGCCGCCCCCGGAAACGCCGGAAACTTAGGAATTGCTCCGCCGGGCGGGAGTCGTTGCCCGCGGAATCGAGGACACATGGAAGAGAGACTGTACGACCTGATTTTTATCTTGCGACCGGCAACCCCGGAAGAAGAAATCGCCAAGTTGACGCACACGCTCGAGCAGGTGATCAGCGAGCATCACGGCAAGATCGAGAAGCAGGAAAACTGGGGCACCAAGCGGCTGGCGTACCGCGTCAGCAAGCACCGGGAGGGTATCTTCATTTATTTGTCGCTCAAGAGCACCGATGGCGAGATGGTGAAGGAACTCGAACGTCGGCTGAAGGTGGCTGAGCCGGTGATCAAGTATCAAACCATCCGTCTGGATGAAGAGATGAAGTTGCAGAAGAAACTGGTGGCACGCAGGGAAAAGAAGATTGCGCGCCGGCCGCGCCGTCAGGCGCCGCCAGCCGCCGCAGCACCAGCACCCGCGGGCGAACAACCGTCGGCCACGCCGGCGACCTGAACGAATTTCTGATTTGAGTGAAAGGACCTAAAGATGTCTGACCAAGAAAATGTTCCGCCCGCGGCGCCTGCTGCTCCTACGGCACCGACTGCTCCCGCGGCACCTTCCGGGCCGCCCTCTGCGCCACGACCGCGGTCATCGGGCCCCGGTGGTGGAGGCGATCGAGGTGACAGAGGCGATCGAGGAGGGCGTCCGCCGCGAGATGACAGAGGCGGAGGCGCACCAGGCGGTGGCCCCGGAGGACCTGGTGGCCGCAAGGGGAAGCGCCAGTTTTTCCGCAAGCGCAAGGTGTGCCGCTTTTGCGTGGACAAAGTGGATTTCATTGACTACAAGAAGGCCGAAATGCTCCACCAATTTGTCCAGGACCGCGGCAAAATCCTGCCACGCCGTATGACCGGCACCTGCTCGCGCCACCAGCGGTGGCTTTGCGAGGCGATCAAGCGGGCGCGCAACATCGCCCTGCTGCCGTTTGCATCGGAACTCTAAAGGAAAGATTGCGAGAAAAACCATGCAGATCATTTTGCAGGAAGATGTGGAAAAGCTTGGCACACGCGGCCAGGTGGTTGAGATTGCCGAAGGTTACGCGCGCAATTACCTGTTGCCGCGCAACCTGGCCCTGCCCGCATCCGCGGGAAACCTGAAGCGATTGGAAAAGATCCGCACGGTGTTGGCCAAGAAAACCGCCACCGAGCGCGACCAGGCACAGAGATACGCCGAAGTTCTGAATGGCGTCACGGTCAGTTTGGTGCGCAAGGCGGGGGAGACCGACCAGCTCTTTGGGTCAGTAACCACTGCTGATCTGGCGGAAGAACTCGCCAAGCTCGGGCATGAAGTGGACAAGCGCAAGATCCAGCTCGACGAGCCCATCAAGCTGCTTGGCGAATTCCAGGTTACGGTGAAGCTCTATACCGACGTTGGTGCGCAATTCAAAGTTGTGGTGACGCGCGAATCGGCTGCCTGATCCGGCTTACCGGCGGATTTTCGCCGTCCTGCGCCCTATAGCCGTCCTGCGTCCCATAATAATTGCGCCTTTTTTTCCACGGTATTCACAGGGCCTTCGGGAAATCCTCAGCCCTGGCCATAAAGATGACTCACGGTCGATACCGTTAATCCCCTATTCTTGCAGCAGCACAATTTGAATCAGCTTGAAACTGCGCCTTACCTGGGCGAAGATAAGGCGAATTTAGGCGCGGGGAAAAACTTTTATGGCCACGAATCCACCGATTGAACGGCCCCTTCCACAAAACCCCGAGGCGGAACGCTCGGTGCTTGGCGCCATCCTGCTCGATAACCACATGCTGGACGTGGCGGTGGACAAGCTCAAGCCAGAGGATTTCTTTCAGGATAATCATCAGCGAATTTTCGCGCGGATGATCGAGCTGAGCGAAGAGCGCCAGGCAATCGATCTGATTACGATGATCAACCGGTTGCAGCGAAATGGAGAACTGGAAACGGTCGGCGGCGCGGCGTATATCTCGCAGCTTGTGGACGGAGTGCCGCGGATCAGCAATGTGGACCACTACGCGCGCATTGTGAAAGAAAAAGCGGTCTTGCGCAGAGTGATCCATGCCACCCACAACATTCAGCAGCAGGCCATGGATGCGACCGAAGATGCTGACGCTATTTTAGACAGCGCCGAATCCAGTCTTTTTGAAATCGCGGAAAATCGCGTCCGCGCTGGACTGACCGGCATGGGCGACCTGGTTCGCAACAGCTACGATCGCATCTCCCGGCTATTTGATGAAGGAAAACGAATCACCGGCGTTTCCACGGGCTATCATCAACTCGACGATCTCACCTCAGGATTGCAACCATCGGAACTTATTGTGCTCGCGGCGCGCCCTTCGGTTGGCAAATCGGCCTTCGCGATAAACCTTGCGTCCAACGTGGGGATACGAAACGCGCTGCCGGTCGCGATTTTCAGCCTGGAAATGTCCAAGGCATCTCTGCTGCTGCGCCTTCTATCGGATCAGGCGCGCATTGACGCCCACAAGTTTCGCACCGGCCAGCTTCCGCGTGAAGACCGCATTAAAATTACGACCTCCTTGCAGTTTCTTTCAGAAACTCCCCTGTGGATTGACGATTCCGGAGCCACAACCGTAATCGAAATGGGGGCCAAATGCCGCCGCATGAAACGTGACAAGGGGCTCTCGCTGGTGATCATTGATTATTTGCAGCTAGTTTCCGCGCGCGGCCGCTTTAACACGCGCAACGAAGAAGTGGCCAGCATCACGCGGGGATTGAAGGCCATGGCCAAGGATCTGGAGGTCCCCGTGGTTGTCCTGAGCCAGTTGACGCGCGCGCCCGAACGCGAGGATCGCGGGCCGGTTCTGTCCGATTTGAGGGACTCCGGCGCCATCGAACAAGACGCTGACGTCGTGATGTTCCTGCACCGCCCGAAGATGTTTAAAGAGGGCGCCACGCCGGAGGAACGCGGCGAAACTCAGCTGATTATTGCCAAGCAGCGCAACGGTCCCACGGACATGCTGCGATTCGTATTCTTACAACGCTACACGCTATTTGAGGAAGCAGCACCCGCGACCCAAGGGATGTAAAGGCTTCGCACGTTTCTGAAGGGTGCAGCCCGTCGCAAACCTGCCACACCGCGTGTAGATCTGCCCGCGAGGAAAACCTACCCGGAAACAGTTCAAAAAATGCTCGTCCAAATCTTGATTAGAATGTGTAACTTGCAGTGAAGGGGACTGAATTCGCGGGCCGGTGAGTTTGGCTGCCCATTTGCACTTTGAGTGCAGTGTTGACTATCCGGCGCGCACCCAGGGCAGCGGCCATTTTGCCCGAAGAGGATTTGGATTATCCTCGTTATAGACGAGACTTTTGTCGAAAAGCAGCTGTTGGGTTGGAGCAATGACGCAAGGACCAAAAATCGTAGGGCGTCCCGTTTGGGCTGAAATCCGCACCTCGGCTCTTGAGCATAATTTGCGCGCCATCCGCGCGCACCTGGATTCGGCGAAGCCCGCCGCAGGCAGCACGAGAAAACGCGTTGGGATTCTTGCGGTGGTGAAAGGCAACGGTTACGGCCACGGTGGCCCAGCCGCCGCGAAAGCTTTGGGCCGCGCGGGCGCGGACCAATTCTGCGTCACCTGCTCCGCGGAAGGTATCGAGCTGCGCGAGGCGGGGATTAAGAAGCCGGTCCTGGTTCTCACTGGGTTTTGGCCGGGCGAAGAAAAGCGGATCATCGAATATGGCTTGACGCCTTCGGTCACAAATTGCGAGCAGTTGCGTACATTGGAGAAAGCAGCTGCGCGAGCTTCGGGAAAACTGCGCGGTCCGTTGGGAATTCATCTGAAAATTGACAGTGGAATGAACCGGCTGGGCCTATGCCCTGCATCAGTGGATTGCTTCGCGCGTGCGCTGGCTGATTGCAAGCACCTGCGTTTGATGGGGACGTTCACGCACTTCGCCTCGTCTGAAGTTTTCACCACCTCCGAAACTCCTGACCAGACGCGCGTGTTTCTCGGCGCGGTTGCGCATATGCGCGAGATTGGACTCAATCCTGGCATCGTTCACATGGCCAATAGCGCGGCGATTATTTCTCGCCCGGAAACCTGGGCGGACGCGGTGCGGCCCGGCGCAATTCTTTATGGCTATCACCAGAATTACGATCCACCGATGAGAACCGCTGATGCCGCGCGCAATGTGCGCCTCAATCCCGCGCTGAGTTTTCGCGCGCGCATCATTTCGCTGCGCGACGTCCCGGCTGGCGCCGCGATTGGCTACAACGCCAAATTCCGCGCAGAGCGGCCCTCACGAATTGCAATTCTTGCCGCCGGTTACGCCGACGGAATCCAGCGGGGAATGGCCAATCATGGAAAAGTGATTGTGCGTGGACAGTTTGCGCCAGTGGTTGGAATTGTTTCCATGGATTTAACGGCTGTGGATGTAACCGAGGTGGAAGGTGTGCAGGCTGGCGACATTGCCACCATTTACGGGACCGATGGAAACGCAACGCAATACGCGTTCGACGTGGCAAAACAGTTGGGTACTGTGACAGCGCAAGTTTTGGTGGGCCTTGGTTGGCGCGTCCCGCGTATTTATCTGAATTGAAAAGCTATCCCGCTGAATGCAGGCCTTCGATCCGCTCCGCAATTTTCTCCACAGATATTACTCGGCAGAAGAAATTACCAGTCACTGTCCTACACGCTCAAGCCGGCGGACGGCCAACTCACCAGGAACTATTGTTAAAGCAGCGAGGACATCGACCTGAGTGATCGCATTTCCCTGACTTCACTCGCCTCCTCAACATGAAGCTTCGACTGCAAACATGAAGAGCATTTCGCAAAATGACGAATCACTTTGGCCACTGATTCACAATTGAATTTTTATTCCAGAAGATTGCAACCAAGCCCTGGCATCGCGGGTTGCTGATCCACAACCTGTTCTCAGGTTTGCTTGACCTCATATGACTACGGGTGTATATGAAGAATAGAAACCAGGTCGTCCTAAACAGGTTTTTACTACATCTTTCGCACGCGCACCCTAGGGCGCTGCATTTTTGTTTTATTTTATAAGGCGGAGCATTTATAAAAATAATAAGAGGTCATTATGGAACGTAATCCTGTTCGGCCGGGCCGGACCGACAACTCTGAATCGCCTGAAATTTTTATACCCAAGGTATCCCACAAAGCCCCGGTGAGCGGGGGAAGCTTCGGCAGTGTCACCGACCGGATTGCATTCCGCACAATTTTCGCGCTGGCTTGTGTGGCCATTGGATACCACTTCCACCCATTTAACCTGGAGCCGATTCCAGCAGCGTTGGCCGGACTCGGATTTGCGATGCTGGTTTTCGTCGCCGAATGGCGGCTGATGCATGCAAGCCTCCGCAAGCTGATCGGCGCTTCCATCGGGTCCATTCTCGGTATCCTGGGCGCCTATCTGATGAACCTGGTTCTGTCGCAGACCATCATGCCGGAGGCCAGCCGGTCATTTGTGGGCATGGCGCTGCTGCTGGTGATGACTTATATCGGGCTGATTGTCGGCGCCAATAAAGGCGATATGCTGAACTTACAAGCGTTTGGGGGCGTGTTCGGCAACGAACGGTCCTCACGGCGGCTGGTGAAAGTGGTGGACACCAGCGTCATCATTGACGGCCGGCTGGCGGACATTTGCGAGGCGCACTTTTTGGACGGGACTCTGCTGGTACCCAACTTTGTTTTGCGTGAATTGCAGATGGTGGCCGACGCCGCGGACCCGCTCAAGAGGCAACGCGGGCGCCGCGGGCTGGAAGTGCTGCAGCGCCTGCAGAAGATGAGCCACATTGACGTGGAAGTGATCGAAGATGCTTTCCCGCAAATCCCCGAAGTGGATTTGAAACTAATTGAAGTGGCCAAACGCTACGACTGTAAAATTGTCACCAATGACTTCAACCTGAACAAAGTGGCGAGCGTGCAAGGCATTGAAATATTGAATGTCAACCAGCTTGCCAATGCGCTGAAGCCTGTGGTTCTGCCGGGTGAGGCGATGCGCGTTTTCATCCTGCGCGAAGGAAAAGAGTATAACCAGGGCGTAGCGTATCTGGATGACGGCACTATGGTGGTGGTGGACGGCGCGCGCAAAGTGATAAACAAGACCGTGGACATTACCGTGACGTCGGTGCACCAGACCACGGCCGGGAAGATGATCTTTGGGCGGCTGGATGATCGCTCCGAACACCCGCGCAATTCCATGCACATCAGTCCTGAACCGGGGCGCATCGATCCCCCCATGAGGCCTTCCGACACGCCCGTACCCACGGGAACCACCGAACGCGCACCGCGGCCTATATTTCCGGAAGTTCCGCGGGAGTAATTCAGAATTCATTGTTACGGCACACGTGGCCTGAATTGGCCCGCGGAACGCCTGCGCGGTTTATCTCCTCAAGCGAGTAGGTTAGACTCTTTTCCCCCGCAAGCAGGGGTGTCAGACAGGGGATTACAGCTTTCATTATGAGCCGCGTTGCCGCTATTCTTCCCGCCGCCGGACTGGGCACCCGCATGGGCGCCGAGACCCCCAAGCAGTTTCTTGAACTGGATCATTTGCCGCTGGTGGTTTTCACTTTGCGGCGACTGGCTGCGTGTGCGGAGATTTCCGAATTTCTGATTGCTACACTGGCCGAGGAAGAAACTGCGCTATCCGAACGCGTGGCGAAGGAAAAGTTGGGACGCCCGGTGCGAGTGGTGCGCGGGGGCGGCACACGTCAGGAATCGGTGGGCAAGGCGCTGGCCGAGGTGGGCGAAGGCGTGGAGATTGTTGTGGTGCACGATGCGGTGCGACCGCTGGTCTCCCGCGAACAGATTGAGCGCGTGCTGGCCGCGGCGCGCGAACATGGCGCCGCCATTGTGGGCATTCCGGCACTGGATACGGTGAAAGAAGTGAAGCGGACCAGCCAACCCGGCGATGTGGCGCTGATTACGGCGACCATTCCCCGCGAGCGCATCGTGCTGGCGCAAACTCCACAGGCGTTTCGGACAGAATTGCTCCGCGATGCCTATGCACTGGCTGCGCGCGATGGCTTCACTGCGTCGGATGAGGCGGGGCTTGTCGAGCGATTGGACCACGATGTCTACGTGGTGGCCGGCTCGATATGCAATTTGAAAATTACGCGCCCGGGTGACATGGAACTGGCGCGGTTTTATCTGGAACAGGAGCGGAAGTCGAATTAGCCATGCCTAAACGAGGGGCGCAAACAGCACGGCAAGTCCGCAGTAAGAGGCCGGGTGGCGCCGTGCGTTCTGGGATTGGCTACGACCTACACCGCTTAGAGTCAGGCCGCAAATTGAGAATAGGCGGGATTGAGTTGGCCTTTGACAAGGGGTCTGTGGGTCATTCCGATGGAGATGCATTGGCTCATGCAATTTGTGATGCACTGTTAGGAGCTGCATGTTTAGGGGACATCGGCACACATTTTCCCGACACGGATCCCAAATGGAAGGGCGCCGACAGCCTGGATTTTCTAAGACACGTCCGGAGGCTGTATGGCAAAGCAGGTCTGCATATCTTTCACATTGATGCCATTGTGATTGCAGAACGCCCCAAGCTTGGCCCACATTTTCCGGCAATGCGCAAAGCGCTGGCGGGAGCACTGGGAATCGAGTTGGATCACATCAACTTAAAAGCCAAGACAAATGAGGGCGTGGATGCCATCGGGCGTGGAGAAGCAATTGCAGCGCACGCCGTGGCGACTATTGCAGGGTAGTCGGCGAATATGCACGCGACTCATCCCAACACACCTTCCGAGCCGCGTGAAAACCAGTTTACCACTGCCGACGTTGGAGCAATTCTGCGCGAGCGAGGCTGGCTTGTTCCCAACATTGAAAAAAATGAAGCGTTGGCAAATTGGCTTGATCGCGCTGCGTCGCTCTTAGGTCCAAATGCTGTTGATCGCTCCGAGCTCGCCTCGCTGCTCGACTTGATATTCCAATACGACGCCGCGGCGATTCTTCGCGATCCTGCAAACCACGCCGTGCTGGGGCGCGACGGCGCGCGCGATGTGATTCGAGAGCTGGCGCTGGCTGTGCTCGAAGGACCAGCGGTGGATTCCGACCGATTCAAGGTAATCGTGGATACCATCAAGGAAAAGGTGCCATTCAGCAGCCGGGAATTATTTCATCCGTTGCGGCTGGCGCTGGTGGGCCGCGCGGGCGGAGGGGAATTCGACCGGGTGATTCTGTTGTTGGACAGCGCGGCGTCAACTCCTGGGCTTGCTCCGGTGAAAAACAATAGAGAGCGCGTGTTGGAGTTTTGCGCGGCGCTTGAATAAGTGGTGATTAATTAATTCAAGTTCAAGTGAAAGGCGATATGGGCCGGCTCACGGGAATCCACGCGGTGCGCGAAGCTCTAGAAAGCGGGCGGGCGCTCGAACGCATCGTGATCGCACGCGGACGTCACGGCGATCGCCTGGAAGAAATCACCGCCAAGGCGCGCGAGCGCGGCGTTCCCGTACGGTTTGAAGAGCGCGCGATTGTGGACCGCCTGGCGGGGACTTCACAGCATCAGGGCGTTGTAGCGATGGCTGCGGCCAAGCACACTCTCGATCTGGAAGATTTACTGGCGCACACGACAAGGGAAAGTTCCCAACCCGGCATGCTTGTTGTGCTCGATGGCGTCGAGGATCCGCACAATCTGGGCGCGGTCATCCGGTCGGCGCTCGCCGCGGGAGCAAGCGGCGTCATCCTGCCGGACCGTCGCGCGGCGGGGTTAAACGAAACCGTGGCCCGGGCCGCAGCGGGCGCCCTGGAACATTTGCCGGTGGCGCGAGTGGTGAACATCGCGCGCACGATGGAGCAGTTGAAGGAAGCCGGCTACTGGCTGGTGGGCCTGGACGAGAGCGCGGAACGACAGCACACGGATGTGGATTACAAAGGGGCGATTGCTATTGTGCTGGGCGGCGAAGGCGGGGGACTTCACGAACTTGTCCGCAAGCGCTGCGATTTTCTGGTTTCCATTCCCACCACAGGTCCGGTGCGCTCGCTGAATGTGAGCGTGGCGGCGGGTATTGTTCTTTTCGAGGCGGTCCGCCAAAGGCAGGCCCAGACAAAATCAGAGTCAAAATCCCAGTAGAAATCGAAGTGCGGCTGAATTCCACCGGCTACTTGTCGTATTTCAGCATTGAAAAAACATCGATTCCGGGCAGCTTGGCGCGGCCGTTCAGGAATGTGAGCTCAACGGCGAACGCAGTGCCGATCACTTCACCCTTCAGTTGGCGGACAAGCTTTACCGTCGCCGCCGCAGTGCCGCCTGTGGCCAACAGGTCGTCGCAGACAATCACCCGATCCCCTGGCTGCACAGCATCCTGGTGGATTTCAAGCGTGTCCGTGCCGTATTCCAGATCGTAAGTGACGGAGGCGGTTTTCGCAGGAAGTTTTTTCGGTTTGCGCACGGGCACAAAACCCGCGCCCAGGCGATAGGCCAGCGCAGGCGCGAAAATAAATCCGCGCGCTTCGATGCCTACCACAATGTCCACGTGGGCGCCAGAGTAATGCGAGCAGAGGTGGTCCACCAGCGCATGAAATCCTTTCTTGTCCTTGAGCAGAGTGGTCAAATCGTAAAAAAGAATCCCCGGCTTGGGATAATCGGGGACTTCCCGGATCAAATTTTTCAGATCAGTCATTCGCGCCTCTCCCTGTCTCTTTACGTATTTCCAATGATCGCGCGGCTACATCTCATGCTCGATGGAAAATCCGTCCGCATATTGTGCCATCAGCTTCGCGTCATCTTCGGCTACTTCTTCGACCATGGCGCCACGCGGGCCCTGCCGCAGCTCATTGCGCAGTTCGCGGAGCTTTTCTTCCGGCGCGATGGCGTACACTTCGACCCGTCCGTCGCGCAAATTCTTGACGTATCCATAAATACCGAGCCGCCCGGCAACACGCTGCGCAAAGAAGCGATAGCCCACGCCCTGGACAAACCCGGAAACATAAAATCGCTTTGCGACTTGCGCCATGATCAACGCCAGCGAGGCATTCTACCAGAGGTTCGTGATCCAACACGCAGGTTGGGCTTCCATCTGCCTCTCGTAACATGCGAACGTACGCGTCTTGTAATATGCTCGGCGAGAGCATAAATACCCTTGGGAACAGTCCTCCACTATTCTCGGGACCCACGCATTTGTTGCCTTGGCGCAGCGGCACTCCTACTCGCTCTGGCGATTCCAGGGAGCGCGCAGAAGCCCGGCGCCGCCCCGACTCCAGCGGCGGCGCCCGCTTCTGGCGTGCACATCCTGAGCGTGCACGGTTACCCGGAGCTGCACGTGGATGGGCGTCCCTTTTTCATCCACGCGGCTTCTTTCCCCTATTACAGAATTCCCGAAGATTTATGGAGCCACTCGCTGGACCGGTATCGCGACCTGGGCATCAACACCATCGATCTGCGCATTCCCTGGAATTGGCATGAGCTGCGCGAGGGTGATTTCGATTTTGATGGTCATACGCAGGCACGGCGCGATTTGCGCGGGCTGTTGCGGATGATCTCGGAAAAAGGATTCCGGCTAATCGCCCGGCCTGGGCCTACGACTGGCGACGAATGGCGAAATGGCGGCTTTCCCGATTGGCTTCTCCGCAATGAGGATTACAAGCTTCCCGTCGTGGAGCAATTCGCAGGATTCTATCCGCTCGCGGCACGCATTCAGGCGACGGACCCGGAAGCGGCGGCGAAGAAGTGGCTTTCCAATGCGACGCATATGCACTACGCCGCGTTGTGGCTGGCCGCTGTTGCGCATGAGTTGACTCCCTACAATTCCTCAAGAACGGTAACCATATCTCTCCGGCCGGCGCACGAGGGCGACCCTACAAATCAGCAATCGTCAGGGCCATTACTTTTCGTTTTTCTGGATAACACAGCGGCTCTGGATGCCGCGGGACACGATCCCGCAACATACTGGCAATATATCAAGACCTTGCGCGACGCGCTGACCGCAGATGGAATCGAAGCTTCCTTTGTGGTCACCGCGTCGCATGCGGAGAATGGATTGGAGCAAGGCGCAACAGGATCCAGCATCGCAATTGCCGGCGAATGGTTCTTGAGCCCGGACACCCGGTCACAGATTGAAAACTCAAAATCAAACAGGCTGAGGCTTCAGGATTCCGATGCGCAGACACTCGCACTGCTGACCCAAACTTTGCGCACACAGCCGGATTTCCCGGCGTTTCTTAGTGATTTTCAGGCCGGCTGGTTCACGCCTTGGGATGACGCGGGGCCGCCGCGCAGCCCGCCCTTCCAAACGTTGCTTAGCTCGCGATGGCTGCTGGCTCAAGGCGCCGCGGGGATCGAATACTCGCCCCTGCAAGATTCGCTCACGCCGCCCGGGTATCAGACCGCCCGCGCGAATCGTTCTTACCGCTGGGATGCCGCCCTTGATTTGAGCGGCGTCCGGCAGGCCCGCGCAACTGCGGTCGAACGCAACGCACAGCTGTTGGAACCGTGGGGCGAGTTTCTGGCTTCGGCGCATCCCCGGGCCAGCATCGGGCTGGTGGATTGGCGCGGCGGACTTTCGCGGGTTGAGGGGCTTCCGCCTTTTTCCGCCGAAAGCGCCGCCGAGGAATCGCGGGGCACGCTACGGCAGATCCAGCGCGTCGCTTTCGTTGCGGGCCTGCCGGTGGAATTGACAGACCCGGCCGTCCAGCCCGTGGACTCGCTTCTCCACTATCCAGTACTCCTCTTGATGATTCCCCATGCGTTTCACGGCACCGCATTCCTTCCGGCCGGGACTCAAACTGCGCTCCTCGATTATGTCCGCCGCGGAGGGACCCTGGTGTGCAATGCAGACTTGCCCGCCGGCCAGGTTTTCAATGAGGCCCTGCGAGATACCCCCTGGACGCAATTGGCCGACGCCATGAGGGCCGCGAAACTCGGACAGGGGCAGGTGATCGAATGGGGCAAGGATTTCTATTCCTGGGTGGACCCCACCGAGAGTTTTGAAAGTGACCAGTCGCACGCTCAGGCCGGCGAAGCAATGGCCGAGTTACACAATTTGGTGCAGCAAGTGGGTATCCGTTCACCCATCATCCAGGCCCCGGGGCAATCCGGCGCGTTGCTAGTTCAGGAATTGCTGCCGAATGAATCCGCGGGACCGTTGGGCGCGCCGGACGATGACTGTTCCTTGCGCCGGCCGCACTGTGGAAAGGGTTTGCTCAGCGTTACGAATTGGAGCAGCGACGCGCCGGTGCAGGAAAATTTAAAAATCCTTCCGCCCACCGTGAATGCGCGAGGAGGATCTGAGTCCGATTATGTCGAACTGCCTGTGGAAGTGCCCACTGGCGAATCGCTCATGCTGCCCTTGAATACTCCGCTTTGCCCCCAAGAGGCGCGTGCGGATGCTTGCTCGGACCGAGTGGTGGCGGCAGGTGCGGAATTGCTCGACGCCGTGCGCGACGGAAAAACCCTGAGATTGTCTTTTTATGCCCCAACGAACGCCACCATCCTACTGCGCCTTCGCGCAGCTCCGGCGAGTGTTGACCTTCCTTCCCAGCTTCCGGTTCCGAAGCCGAAGATCGAGCAGAGACCACGACGTCTTCCCACATCAGACATCAGCGTTGTGGAACCTCCGTCGCCAATGGATTCACAGTCAGGTTTTGGATTTCCTGAACGAACTTTGGAGGGGAAATACGATAAGGTGACGGGAATTTTTACGGTTGTTTTACCTCGCGGCTTGGCTCCGAGTTTCCGGCGTGAGCTGCAGATCCACCTTCCCTATACTCCGGATGCGCCGGAGCGAAAAAAACCGGCGAAACGGCGCGGTAACGGCTACAGGTATACGATTCCAGATGCAGTGCGACTTCCACTTGGGGAAGGTTCAGCGCTTTCAACCATTCCTCCCCTAATTGTTCTCAACCGAGACAGGAGCCCGCAACTTTCCATTGACGCGGAGAATTTGAATGATTCCCCACTCACGGTTCAGGCCACCGTTGACGGCACACTCCACGGTTCGGAAACGCTCCGCATGACGGAGTTAGGCGATGAAATCGAAACCATAAGAATGCATTCGAATGGCCCGGCGGATCTTTCGCAAAACGGCATTTCCGAGGGCAAACTTACTTTGACTGGCGATCATCCCGGGGACAAAGACTCCCCCATCTCATTTATTTCCGCGGATGGGGATGCACCAATTCACTACCAATTCGATTTCGAGCGATCGGGAGAAACTGACTGGGTGCTGGAAAACGGCCGCGTGCGACTCATACTGCTTCCTGTAGCGGGCGGCCAGGCGGTTGCCCTGGTGGACAAGGCCAGCGGTTACAATTTGACCACCATGGTCGGTGGAATGCGCGATTTTCTCCGATTTCCCAAATCGGACGAAACTCTGCCGGAGCCTCTGTTCGATGTTCCCTACGCAGCGGAGTGGCAGACAACATCTGACAATACGGGTGTACGAATGGTCGCACGTTGGCCCCAGGGAGTACCGGGTTTTGGCAGTATCGTGAAGACAATTCGCATGTCTGGGAAAGACGGGCAAGACATTATTGAAACCGATTACGAAGTCGGCCGCGCCTCCTTGTGGGACGGAACGGGAGCCGAGGTAGACACAGCTGCACACGCGAATCTTGTCACTGCGTTTTCTGTGCCTGCTTCAGCCTTGCAATCGGAGAGAACACAATTATGTTGGGGCGGCGCACCCGACCGCCAAGATTCCAAGAGCGGCATCGTATCCAATGCCGTAGGCGCGGCTGAGTTATGTAAAGAATTTGAGGAAGGCGGAGATCCCATCGTCATCCCGCCCGGGATTGCTAAGCTCGAGGTGCGTAGTCCAGGCCGCCCGACTCTAAAATTGGAATGGAAATCACCTGGCACTGCTGAATTTGGCAGTGTCACAATTGAGCAGAAAAACTATTCCGCGCGCATCGCGCTTGCATTTCCATCCATGAGCAACGGCACGAATGCCACACATTTCGTTGTGCGTTACACTATCGTGCGACCGGCTCAATGAATGCAGCCGCTGCCGAAAACAAACGTGAACGGACAACAGAGCATCTAAATAATTATGCGTGCTGAATACCAGAGACAGACTATTTTCTTCGGTGTGGTGGCGCTTCTGGCGCTTCCGGCAAGCGGCCAAGGTCGCCGCCCGGGCCCGCTTCCACCCCCCGCAAACGGGCCGCCACTTGTAGTTATCCCCGCGGAGCCGTCGCCCGGACCTCCTCCCATTCC
Source organism: Candidatus Limnocylindrales bacterium (assembly GCA_035604795.1). Classification (GTDB taxonomy): domain Bacteria; phylum Acidobacteriota; class Terriglobia; order Acidiferrales; family UBA7541; genus DASTCZ01. Next base: position 10,091 of record DATNHU010000028.1, on the reverse strand, counting down.
CGCCGCGGAAATCATCAAGCGGTTCAGTGAGAATGAGGACGGGATGGTGCGCGCCCACGGCTTGTACACCTATCACCGGGTGGTGCAAGTGCTCGAATTGGACGAGCAGGGCAAGACTACGGGGCAATTTCAATATACGACGCGACTTGCGGAAATGCCGGATGGCCATTTCGCGGATGTCGAAGCTAAGCCGCCGGATTCCACACTGAATGTTCTAGACCTCGATCCAGAACATGTCGGGGTTCTTTCAAAGATTCCGCCGCTGCCATTCACGACAACCCAGTTGATGCATTACGACCTCGTCTATGAAGGCACACAAAAAGTGGATGAGCTGAATACGTATATTTTCCGCGTGAAGCCGAAGCAGGTTGAGCGCACCCGCGCCTATTTCGACGGCGTCATCTGGGTGGACGACCAGGACTTCGTCATCGTGAAAACCACCGGGCATTGGGTGACAGAGCTGGGAGATGTGTCCACCGAGAATTTTCCGTTCACCTATTTCGATACCTATCGTGAAAACGTCGTGGGGAAAATCTGGTTTCCCGCGTATCTGCGCTCGGATGGATCGGTCACTTCAAAAAAAGGCACCACGCGAGTGCGCCTGGTGGTCCGCTGGGAAGACTACAAACCGCGGGACACTGCCTCACCAACCATACAACACTGATTCAACCGGATAACCCGGAAATTATGGAAGTTTGGGATCGCGGATGGTGATGTGGCGCCCTAATGCGATTCGCCATGGAAGAATATGCTGGCGCAGCGACTCCGCCAATAGGCTCTTGGGCTTCAGCGGGGCGTGAATTGTGGAAAGGGCGTGTAATCCCGCTCGAAAGTGATGTCATCGAACGAGAACGCGAGGGCATGCCAACCAGTTTTTGAATCCGTTTTCGCGCGGACCACATGCGCCTCCGTGATCATGCGAACCGATCCACGCCCCGCAGGCCGATGCACCAACTCCACCTCGAGGTGCACCGGAGTGCCCGGTTCCACCAGGAAGGGACATCGCGCATAGACTCCACTCGAGCTGATATTCGCGGTCTGCAGCGGCACCGATTGCGCCTCGCGGCGTCCGGCGATGCGGAGAATCCGCATGGCCAGCCTTAGATTGGCGCGCGGGAAACTTCGACGCTCATTCGGGACGGGCGACTCATCCGACGGAAATGGCTCCATTCCCGGTGGTGAAATCCAACTGCCCAAGGAAGACTGGTTGAATATTTCATCGCTGTGCTCGCCGGGCGAGCCAAATGCTGAGCCACCGGATTTAGTAGCGGAAATCTGCTTGGATGGTCTGTTTTTTTGCGCCGTGCGCATACTTCCCCCTTTTGCAAAAACGCGCCTGGCGCGGCGTTAAACAATATGAAATCAAGCGCGGGAATCGTCAATCGAGCCCAATTCCGAGTTTCCTGATTAGCAACTTAAAGGCTTGCCCGGCGTGGGGGATTTTGCCAACACCAATATGGCGCTCGACCAGCGGCCCGGAATCTCTTAGTCTGGGCTAAGCAAACCAACGTGTCGGCGCACCCCGCGGGGATGCAGTGAAAGAAAGCGCGAAATACTTGAGCAACCTTGAGCCCAAGGTAGAAGTGGCAACGACCGCCAAGCTGGCCGGCACTGATTTCGGATCGGCCTCGAGCGGTGCGGCACTCCATGAAACGGGTGGAGGCCGAAAGACGGCGCTGGCTTTTGCGATGGTCTATTTGTTTTGGGGCTCCACGTTTCTGGGCGTCCGTTATGCGGTGGATACGATTCCGCCGCTGCTGGCGGTGGGCGCGCGCCAGATCCTTGCGGGAATTGTCTTGTTTCCGTTGGCGCGTCTCCATATCAAGGAGAAAACCACTTTACGACACTGGATTTCAGGCGCATTCGTCGGAGGCCTCTTGATCGGCGGCGGCAACGGTTCAATCGCCTGGGCGGAAGCGCGACATACTCCGACGAATATCACGGCCATTCTTGTCGCCACGGTGCCGCTGTGGATGGCGATTTTGGACTGGCTCCGTCCGGGAGGCACGCGCCCCACGGGACGCATTGTGGTTGCACTGGCCGTGGGGCTGACGGGAGTGGCCCTGCTGGTGAGCCAAAGCGATCCGTTCTTTCACACATACGGAAGCGATGTGAGTCTCATCTGCGCAGTTGTGCTCTTCGCGGGATCCTTCTGCTGGGCGACTGGGTCCATTTTCTCAAGGCATATAACGCTGCCTCATTCCCCGCTGATCGGCACATCCATTTTTGCAATCATGGGCGGAGTGATCGTTTCCGCGATGGGTTTCGCTATTGGCGAAGGCAAGCAACTGGATTTTGCTCATGTATCGACTCACTCAATCCTGGCTACGTTCTATCTCGCGATATTTGGCACGATATTGGGATTTTCAGCGTATACCTACTTACTTCACGTGGCGCCGGCTGCCCGTGTTGCTACCTATGCTTACGTTAATCCAATAGTTGCCGTTTTTCTCGGCTGGGCATTGGTGGGCGAATCGCTCACTCCGAGAATGCTCATCGCCGCGGCAATCATTCTCACCGCTGTGGTGTTGGTGATCACTGCACCGCATCCGCCCGAGGAAACCACGGGGCAACCCGTGGTCCCAGATTGATTTCGCCCAAGTAGGGCGGGTCGTCTGGCCATGACAAACGCAGGGCGACATGGCCAAGTTTGCGTGCAAGATTCGGATAGCGGTATTTTGGGAAGGTCCGTATCCTTAGCAACGATGAATCAAGCACTGGATCACAAGCACAGCATGGCGACCCGAACTATGATTAACCGTGCCCCAAATGCCCGACGATGGCAGGCCGTTCTGGATCGCGACGCGCGTATGGACCGCAAATTTGTTTACGGTGTCCGCTCCACGGGGATCTATTGCCGGCCGTCATGTCCTTCGCGCCGCCCGGGGCGAGCGCAAGTGTCCTTCTTTCCGTTGCCGGGAGCCGCCGAAAAAGCCGGATTCCGGCCCTGCCTCCGCTGCAAGCCAAACGGCAAGCAGGCGCCAGATTTGGATACGGATGCTGGATCCGTAGTGCGCCTGTGCCGCGAGATTGAGCTCCAAGTGGAGCAAGATTCGGAGCGGCCCGTTCGACTTCCCGAGCTCGCGGCGAAGGCTGGAACGAGCACGCATCAACTTCACAGGCTTTTTCGCCGCGTGATTGGCATCACGCCGCGACAATTTGCGGATGCGTTGCGAATTCACCGCCTGAAGGGCCGTTTGAAGGGCGGAGACGATGTGACCACCGCGCTTTATGAGGCCGGCTATGGCTCGGCGAGCAGGCTATATGAACGGGCCTACGAGCATCTGGGTATGACGCCCGCAACTTACAAACTGGGAGGCAGAGGAATGGAAATTGTCTACACTATTGAAAAGTGCCCGCTCGGACGGGTGTTGGTAGCAGCTACAGCCCGCGGCGTTTCGGCGGTCTATTTGGGTGACACCGATCAGCCTCTCGAACGCGCTCTGCGCAAGGAATATCCCAATGCCGCGATCCGCCATGATGCCAGCGCGCTTGGCTCTTGGGTGAAGCCAATTATCAAGCACTTGAGCGGTGGCGAGCGGCGGCTGGAGCTGCCCACCGACGTGGAGGCAACGGCTTTTCAACGCCGCGTCTGGGAAGAGCTGCGCAAGATTCCGTATGGCGCCACGCGGACATACAGCCAGATTGCCCGTGCCCTGGGGCAGCCGACGGCATCTCGTGCGGTGGCGCGCGCCTGTGCCACCAATCCCGTCTCAATCGTTGTGCCATGCCACCGCGTGGTGCGAGGAGACGGCCACCTGGCGGGTTATCGCTGGGGGATTAGACGCAAGCAAGCACTTCTCGAACAGGAACGCGGCGCGATTCGCTGATCAAATCTTATTTCTTCAGTGAAGGTGGCCCGGATTTACGGCTTGAAGTGAGTGACGCCCTTTGGCCAATGTGGCTTGAAGTCGGTATCCGTTAAGCGAACATTGCGAACGACGTTGGTGTAACGGATCAACAGATAATCTCCCGAACCCGTTTCAAAAAACTGTTGCTGCGCCGGTAGCCAGGTGGATTCGTCAATCCAAATGTGAATCTTTGAGACCTGGTTTCGTACTTCCTCCGATTTGGGTGTCAACTCCAATTTCAACACCTGGCGGTTGTCCATCTGTTCCTCGCCCAGAAGTGTGACCAGGTATCCCTTTTGCATCTCTGTTCCAGAAGTCCCAAAGCCCAGCAACAAGAACTGGTCCACCAGAGAGCGTCGCTTGCCCAAATCGTACTGTTCCACGCGCTTGATCTTCGGATTGTAGAGGTAGAGTTCGTTTCCTGACCGCAGTATGGTGCGAGGGTCCGGCTGAGTGAACTCAATCCGCATCTTGTCATCGTGGCGCACGGCAATGGTGCCGGATTCCGTGGATTTATCGTTCACGACGACGGTGACTTTCGTTCGCTCGATATTCGCCGTGAGGCTCCGGAAGCTCTTGGCCTGGCTGTCGAGCTGCTTCAACGCAGAGTCCACGGTCCACCGCGACTGCCCGCCTGCAATGGACGCCACGCCCATCAAAGCACAAATGGGCGCAAGTACCAGAGCGATCAGCGCAACGCGCCTGCCGTGAATGTCCTCTATTTTCAATCTCCTACAGGAACCGTTGGTCATGAATTCAAGTCCGTGCATGGTACCACACAGGTAGGATGCGCGGAGGAACCGGGTGGGTACAGGTGTTCCCGGATGCTAAACGCCGGCGGAACTCGCTAAAACTTCACCTTAACTTCGTAATATTTCACTTGGCCATCCGGCCCCATGACCGGCGTGAAGTGCATGATCTGAAAAGACCGGCCCTTCAGATCGGGAACATTCTTGCGAACAGCATCATGCAACAGCCGCTCAAGTTCAGGTTCGGGTAGAGGTAGGGCAAGCATGCGCGGGTCCACATGGAAAGTCTCGGTACCCGCGATCGAGTCGTCGGCAATCAGCACCACACCTACCTGCGATGAAGGGAGGGCAAGTTGGGGCCGGTCGCTGAACCAATTCCGGGGAGTGAGCAGGACAAAAACAAGAATCGCGCCGACAGCAAGGTCATAGGGCACGGTGCCGCGCTCGTATGTCCAGAGAAAAATGCGCTTAAAAAACCGACCCAGAGTGCCCATCTCAATCGGCCGGGACCCCGTCCACGATCATCCCGTCCCGCATGTGCACGATGGAATCTCCGTATGCGGCGGCTTCCGGGTTGTGCGTGATCATGACGATGGTCTGCCCGAATTCCTTGTTTAGCTGGCGCAGCATGCTCAGCACGATTTCAGAATTCTTCGAGTCCAGATTGCCCGTGGGCTCATCTGCAAGTACGATCCTTGGCTCGTTGATAATCGCGCGGGCCAGCGCCACGCGCTGCTGCTCTCCGCCGGACATTTCTGAAGGGCGGTGCTTCAAGCGGTCGCCGAGTCCGAGCATCTTGACCACCACCTCGAAGCGGTGCGGGTCAAACCCGTTTCCGTGGATATGCTGCTCGATGGCGATATTGCCGTAGGCATCGAGCGTGGGCAAGAGGTTAAATCGCTGGAAGACGAATCCAATTTTGTGCCGGCGCAGCTTGGTGCGCTCCGCGTCGGACATGGCCGCCAAATCGTTGCCATCCACCAGAACTCTTCCGCGCGTTGCCCGCGCCAATCCACCGATAATGTACAGCAAAGTTGATTTGCCGCAGCCTGAGGGCCCCATGACCGAAACGAATTCGCCCGGCTGGACGGAAAAATTCACCCCTTGGAGAGCGGTCACGTCCACCCGGCCCGTGTGATAAATCTTCCACAAGTTTTCGGTCTTCAGTATGGGTTCCACGCCTGATACCCTGGAAAGGTGAGCAGCCCCAGCGGGCAGCGTTATTGTATCTGTGAGTGCCATAAGACTCCAAGCCTACGGGTATTGCAACTCCAAAAGTGGAGGCAATCCGGCCGCCAAAGCAGAACTCTTTCGCCTGCTCTATCTAATGCAATATCAACACTTTGTAACCAACTTTGTTTTGCTTGTTTCCTAATATACCCACGTACGGCCGTGCCCACACTCCATCGCTGCCTTCGCCTGTCATTGGACACACGCTCGCATCATCGGGATTCCACACCGGGCGGTTAATCGTAAAAAAGGGCCTCAACCGGGTCCTTGCGCGTAGCCATCCAGGCCGGATACGCCGCACCGAAAAGGCCGGCGAAAATGGCAATGGCGGCAGCGCGAGCAATCCAGTCGCCGGTGATGTGGATTGCGAGTGTGGGGAATGCGGAAAGCAAGAACGCGCGCACCCCATAGCTCATCCCGATGCCGGCAAGGATCCCCGCGACGCACACTAGAGACGCTTCGCTGAGCAACGCCTTCACGATATAACCCTTCGATGCGCCCAGAGATTTCAGAACGCCGATGTCGCGGGTGCGCTCAACCACTGTGGTGTACATCGAGAGAAAAATCACCAGAAACCCGATGGCCACCGCGAGGACGATCATGGAGGTCACGAACACATCCAGCCCCGGCACATTCGCAGAAGTCATCAAAGTTCGGAAATCAGCCAGCGGACGGATTTCGTAATTCGTGAAAACTGCGCGGATCTCTTCCATCACCGCCGTGGTGTGTTCCGGACGCGTGCACTTGATGAAGAACAATGACGCCTTGTCGCGCGCGCCCGAAAGCTCTTGCAGAGTTTGCAAGGGAACGAACAACCGGGCTCCTTTGCCGTGCTCGACAACTCCCGCAACATGAAAATCGTGGTCCAGCAGGCGATAAGTCTGCCCGGCCTGGATACCCTTTGCCTTCGCGGCCCAGTCGTCCACCAGCATGTCGTCGGGCCCTTCCATGTCGTGCCCTTCATGGAAAACGAAGCCTGAAGAGACCGCGCGAAAGCTGGGCGGATCGATTCCGTAAATCACGTCCACGCCGCCCGATGAACTGAATTGCAGCAGGACGGGTGCAACGGCCTGAACGTATTTCATTGGCTCAAGTTTTTCGCGAATCTTGATGGGCATAGGCGCGCCGCTGAAGGCGAGAAAAACCGATGCTGAGGGTGGCTGGAGCATGATGTCCGCGCCGACCCCTTCAATGCGCTTGCCCACTTCCTGCAGCATGCCGCCGGTGAGCCCAACAATAATCAAGACCAGAGTCACCTCCACAGCCACGGCGGTGATGCTTACAAACGCGCGTACCGGGCGGTGAATAGCGTTTCGGAAAATGAGTTGGCCAATCATTGATTCACTGTTTTTGTGATCCTGTACCCAACTTGTCCAATTTCACCAGTTCAGTTCCCGGCGGCTGTTCCAGCCGGAAACGGTCCTCTGAAATGGATTCGTTCAGCGCCAACTTCGTTACATGAATTTCGAGCCGGTAATCGTCATGCGGGCTATTCAGAGTAATCTCCCAGGGATAGGGAGTTCCTGCCGTTGTAGGCCGCCAATCCCCAAGATGGATGTCCGACACCAATCGTCCGCTGGTCGCATAAATTTGGACGCGGGCCAGGTTCAGATCGGAGCGATCAAACCATAATATTCTTTCAATTTCAGGGGATGTACCGTTTCGCGTCTCAGTGAGCACGTAGTATCGCGTTGAAGTATCCTCGTTTTCTTCAAATAGAACTGAAGCGCCATCCGAAATCTGAGGCCAGAACAGCGCATCGAGCAGATGTTGCGGCCTCAAATTCTCGATTGGCTTTTCCGCGGACCGCTCCAACGACGAAGGGCCAACAATGAACTTGTTCTTTGAAGGGATGTAGATGTGAAACGTCTGTCCGTCACTGGTCATGTCAAAAACATTCTTTGCCAGCACGGGCGCCTGCCCAATCATTCGGATCATTGCGGGCTTTTGCGCCAGGATAAACGCGTTCACCTCGTGATATTCCTGGATTACTCCGCTATAAGTGGAACCTGCCGTCGGGGTTAGCGTGACCGAGGCATTGATACTGGTGATTTTTGCGGCCAGATGGTTATAGGCGGCGACCAAATCCGCCGGTGTGGCCTCTTTCGCCGGCCGAATCTCGTTGACCGGCACCTTCACCGTGGTGCTAACGCCACCGCACCCCGTGACAGCAGGAAACGCCATCATTGCCAGCGAAACGCTCCAATGTAGACCACGCACGCTCAGTCTTTGATCTCCCCTTTGTAAAAACCTGCAATCCATCAGCCATTCGGCGCGGATTCGCGCACTGCGGCGACCACCTGCAACAAACTATAGCATTTCGGTGACAATCAATCCGGCCGCTCAACTCGGACTCCGAGTGGCGTGAGCGCTGGACGCAAGCGGCGCAAGGCCTCGCTCGATGACATCTTGTCTGAAAGCAAGGTCAGCGACCCATTCTCAAAATCACAAATTCCGCAGAACAAATAATTTGCAAACGCGTTTTGATAGGCGTCCAGGCCATGGGAGGAAAGCTCATGCTCAAGCGCGGTGTCAACCGCTTCGCCCAGGCTGGCCTCGGCGCGAATGCCAAACCGTTCAGCCTCAAACCGCATCAACAATTTCAACAACTCTTCTGCCGGCAGCGCTGGGAGCACCGTGCATCTCTTCCCAGCCGCGCGCCAGCCAATTGCATGCTCTTCACAATATTCGCGCACGCGGTCCAGATGACCGATGAAATCGAGCAACCAGACCGTTTCGGCGGCCAGCGCTGGCATCGCCACGGCCCAGACAGCGGACGCGAGACCGCCAATCGCGGGGTCGGCCGAACCCGCTTCCTTCAAATCAAGACTGATGGCGCGGACTCCGAGGCCTAGGTCCAGCGGCTCGATGATCAGGTGGAATGCGGCCGAATCCACAGCCGCTCAGGCGCTGGCCGCGCTTGCGCCGAAGCGTTTACGGAATTCCGGTGACTCCTTGCGCAAGTCGAGCCAGTCGAAGAATGAGTCGGGCGTTTCCAGCCAGACTTTGAACCAGTTCAGAATCTCCTCTTTTTCCGCGCGCTTGGTGGGATCCACGCGCGGGTTTCGCGCGATCATTTCCGCGCGGCGCCGGCCCAGCCGGGCGACTTCCAGGACGCGCTCGGCGGCAGCACGCTCGCCCTCAGCGCGGAATTTCCTCATCAATTCGTCCAGCCGCATAATGCAAATTTCCGCCTCCTCCAGCGTGGAAAAATGGAGTAGGTCGTGGAACTCTTCCTCGTAGCGTCCCTCAGTGTCCGCCTCGGTGGACCAGATCACGCGCATCCCTGCGCCGCCCAGAACGTCGGCGATGTACTCCGGCGAAGTCTTCCCCGCCGCGCCCATGCGCACAATCATCTGCCGCCGGATCTGCTCGATTTCGGCAACGGTGTAGCGAGGCGCTCTCAAGTGCGCCGCCAGCTCAAGGATTAACTCCTTCTTCGAGGAAGAATCCTTTTTAGTTGTGTGCCCGTGTTCCTTCATGGACGTTTCTGCGCAGGCTCCTTTGCGTTCTTCTGGGCGAGTAACTGATGATACCGCGCAATGTTGCGAATGTGTTCAGCAAAAGATTTGCTAAAGAAGTGGCCTCCTTGGGTGTCAGCCACAAAATATAAATAGTCCACTGTTGCAGGTTGCAACGCCGCCCGCAAGGCCGTCTCACCTGGATTGGCGATAGGTCCGGGCGGCAGGCCACGATTGCGATACGTGTTGTAAGGTGAATCCACGTGCATGTCCGCGGAGGTCAAGGTCCCATCGTAGGCCCCTTTTTGCTCCAATGCGTAAACAACTGTGGGATCGCACGCCAGCGCCATTCCGATTCGCAAGCGGTTCTGAAACACTCCTGCAATAATGGGCCGCTCATCCATTTTCGGCGTTTCGCTTTCCACCAGAGAAGCCAGCGTAACTATGTTTTGCGCCGCCCGTCCATTTGCCAGGGGAGTTGCTGCCGTCAAAGCGCTCCACTCCGTCCGAAAATGTTGCGTCATCTCCCCGATGATCTTGGCAGAAGTAATGTGCCTCGGAAACTCGTAGGTCGCCGGAAACAGAAAGCCCTCCACGCTGGGAGCGGTGGGAGCCAGGTCGCGTATGGGTGTTGTATCACGCGCGGCGGCCAGGAAATCTTCACGCGATACCAACTTCCCTTCCGCGAGCAGGTCCGCAATCTGCATGAGGTTGTATCCTTCGGGCACGGTGACCGTAAGCTCGAATACTTTTCCCGCAGCCAACGTATCAAATACATTAAACGCCGTCTGAGGATGGTC
>DATNHU010000027.1:0-5465 GCA_035604795.1 Candidatus Limnocylindrales bacterium | reverse complement strand
GATGAATCGTATTCAGAAATCCATGAGGGCAACCGTTATCGCCCTGGTGATTGCGGCTCTATTTTTCTCATGCCGGGCAGTGCTGGGTTCACACCATGAACTCATCCCAGTCAAAGTGGGCACCCCGATCGTTCATTCCGCAATGCGGTTTGACGTGTCTCCGCCACTCGCATCACTTCGCGGTCTTGAAATAGCGGCGCCGCGTGACAATTGTGCAGCCGGGGGATGCGGTGCATCACTGCCAAACTTCGGCATGGGCCAAGGTCCGGCATCACCCGCGCCCGCGCCGCCGCCAGTGATTACCGCAGCGGGGCCCGCGGTGGAGCAAACCTCGCAGGGGGTGCGGCCAGCCACGCCACTCATTGAAAGCTTCGATGGACTCGGCGCCGGATTTGACGGTCCCAACGGGACAGCCACTTTTCGCAATCCATCCGACAACAGTCTCGCCGCAGGACCGGACAACATCGTTCAAATCGTCAACTCGCGAATCGCGATCTATACGAAGAAGGGGGCGCATTACGACAAGAGTGGAAAAGTGTTGTATGGCCCGGTGACAACGAATTCCATTTTTGCGGGTTTCGGAGGCGTGTGCGAAGCGCGAAACAATGGCGATGCAGTGGTCCGCTATGACCAGCTCGCCGGACGCTGGCTTTTTGTGATGCCGATCTTTGGGCGCATTGCTCCTGGCGAATATCATGAGATCGGCAATGCAACGCCGGGAAGTGTGGCACCTCCCGGCCAACGGGCTGCGTCCGGTCAAAAAGCGAGTCCCGGACCCGCGGCAGCACCTCCGGCAAATCCTCCGCAGCCGCAACCTCCCGCAGGACGGGGTCGAGGGCAAACTCCGGTCGATGCACGGGGGACGCCTGCGCCCCAGGGAACCTATGCAATGTGTTACGCCGTCAGCACGGGCACCGACCCTCTGGGCACCTACTATCGTTATGCGTTTGAACGAACTCTTTTCCCCGATTATCCGCGGCCGGCCATCTGGCCTGACGGCTACTACGTTCCAACCAGCACGGGCGACGAGGTGATTCAAAAACACGATTGCATTGCCGACCGGGCCAAAATGTTGAAAGGCGAACCCGCGACCGAGCAGTGCATCATCATTGACGGCGTGAATTTTCTGAACAACGCCGACATCGATGGCCAGCGTCTGCCTCCGGCGGGCGCGCCGAATATCATGATGGCGACTGGCGGTACGCAGCTCAAAAACATTTTTGAGGACGACGGGGTCTACGCCTGGAAAGTTCACGTGGATTGGGAGAATCCTGCAAATACCAAAGCCGATGGCCCGGTGAAAATTAATGTGGCGCCCTACCACTACCTTTGCAACGGGCAGTTATCGAGCTGCGTGCCGCAACCGGATGCCGATCGCCGTCTCGATGTGCAAGGCGACAAGCTTATGCAGAGATTGATTTACCGCCGGATTGGCAACAAAGAATCTATTGTGGCGGCGCACTCTATTGCGACGAAGGCCGGAGCGGGAGGCGTTCGCTGGTATGAATTCCGGTTGGATAAGAGGCGTGATCCATTGCTCTACCAGCAGGGAACCTATGCGCCGGATGGATTCTACCGGTGGATGCCCAGTATCGCGATGGATAAGAAGGGCGACATTGGCGTGGGATACTCGTTTGGCGGAACGCCGAATTTCGCCGGACAACGATTCGCCGCCCGTTTGGCTGGCGACCAGAAAGGCTCGCTGGACTTCCACGAAACGGTCCTGGTCAACGGAGAGGCTTCGCAGACAACCACTTTACGCTGGGAGGATTACACCACAACCGCGATGGACCCCAGCGATGACTGCACCTTCTGGTACGTTGGCGATTATTTGAAAGCCGGAGGAACCAGTTACAGCACGAAGATTGGGTCCTTCCGTCTGCCCGGATGCAAAGGCGGAAAGTAATCAGCGCTTGAAATTCCCTGGGGGGAGGCAATATTGGTGCGCTGGCGGATCGCTATAATTGTAAGCGCTGCCATTGCCATCAGTTATTTGGATCGCCAGACGCTCCCCGTCGCCGTTAAGTCCATTCAGAAACAAATTCCACTTTCTAATTTGCAGTTCTCTTATTTGCAATCGGCCTTCCTGCTTGCGTATGCATTCATGTATTTGGGCGGAGGGAAGTTGGCCGACGCATTGGGAACGCGGCGGGGATTTGCCGTCATCATGATTTTTTGGTCGCTCGCCTGTGCCAGTCATTCGATTGCGTTGAGCTTTACCATGCTTGCGGTCAGTAGATTCCTGCTGGGGATGGGGGAAGGCGGAGGCTTTCCCGCGGCAAGCCGGGTAGTCGCAGAATTGTTTCCAATTGGCGAGCGCGCGACGGCGATGGGTATCATTAATGCCGGGACAGCGGTGGGGGGCGTGGCCGCGCCGCCGCTCATCGCCCTCATCATCGCTTACATAAATTGGCGGTGGATTTTTGTATTCACGGGCAGCCTGGGACTACTCTGGACTTTGTGGTGGTGGCAATCGTATCTCGTACCGGTGACATCTTCATCCTCGCCGGGGCCGGGTGAAGAGAAGAGTCAACAAGCGGAATACTCCACCGATTCCGAACCCGGGCTGCGATGGGTAGATCTGCTTCGAGTTCGTGATGCCTGGGGATTGGTGATTGCCAAATTCCTGAGTGACGCGGCCTGGTATTTTTATCTTTTCTGGCTGCCTAAATATCTGTACGACGCGCGAGGGTTTGACGTGAAGTCTGTTGGGCTTTTTGCCTGGATCCCTTACGCCGCGGCAGGAGTTGGATGCCTGGTGGGAGGGTGGTTTTCCAGTCATCTTGTTCAACGCCGGGTTTCGCTGGGCGTGGCGAGAAAACTTGCGCTGGGCCTGAGCGCGGTTGTGATGCCAATTGTTATCGTGGTGCCTCTCGTCCCGGTGTCGTGGGCCATCGCGATTTTCAGCGTGGCGTATTTCGGACAACAGTCCTGGTCCACACTGGTGATGGTCCTGCCGACTGACCTGTTTCCGCGCAACGTGGTCGGCTCGGTTGCCGGATTGGTTGGATTTGGAGGCGCGATGGGGGGCATCGCTTTTGGACAACTGGTGGGATATTTGCTGGACCACGGATTTGGCTACGGTCCTGTGTTCGCAATTGCCGGGACACTCCACATTGTGGCATTTGCCGTGATTCTTGTAACCGTCCCTAGAGTTCAACTTTTGAATTTGCAGCGCACTTAATCCACAGAGGAGCACCATGAAGGTAAAGGAAATCCGCACACGCGTTCTCCGCTGGCGGGGCAAAACAGTGCCGTTGCCCCCGCATTTCTGCACTAATCCCATGGACCTGCTCGATCTGCCCGAAGCATCTATGAGCACGTTCACTTTCCATGGGTGGCTGGTCGTTGAGATTTTCACCGATGACGGTCTGGTCGGAATCGGCAACGCCGCTCTCGCTCCGCCCATCACGAAACAGGTGATCGATCTCTATCTGAAGCCCCTGCTGATTAGACAGGATCCATGGGACCTGGAATTTCTGTGGCAACACATGTACCGCCGCACCATGGCTTTTGGGCGAAAGGGGATCGGCATGGCCGCAATCAGCGCGGTGGACATCGCGTTGTGGGACATCCTTGGCAAATCGGCGAAGCAGCCTGTGTATCGCTTACTTGGGGGCCGAACAAAGCAGCGCATCCCCGTTTATGCGAGCCGGCTTTACAGCATCGAACTTGGCAAACTGGCCGCGGAAGCGAAGCGCTACAAGAAAGAAGGCTACAAAGCGATGAAACTCCGCTTTGGTTGGGGCCCTACCGATGGCGCCGCAGGCATGCAGCGCAACATTGATCTGGTGCGGACGGTGAGACAGGCCGTTGGCGACGGAATTGACGTGATGGCCGATGCGTATATGGGATGGACGCTGGACTATGCCAAGCGAATGTTGCCCTTGCTCGAACCGTTCCATCTCCGGTGGCTCGAAGAACCGGTGATTCCCGATGATGTTCAAGGTTACCGGGAGTTGAAATCACAGGCACGGATTCCGATTGCCGGCGGCGAGCACGAGTTCACACTTTATGGATTCCGCGATCTGCTGGAAGCCCACGCGGTAGACTACATACAATTTGATACCAACCGGGTTGGTGGAATCACGCAGGCGCGAAAAATCGCGGCACTGGCGGAGGCGCACTCGGTCCCCGTGATTCCGCATGCCGGACAGATGCACAACTATCACGTGGTCATGTCCAGCCTGAATGCGCCGATGGCCGAGTATTTTCCCATCGTGGATGTGGAGGTGGGCAACGAATTGTTCTGGTACATCTTCAATGGGGAGCCAAAAGCGAAGGATGGATTCGTTGATCTCGATGAAAATACTCCCGGTCTGGGGTTGACGATTAATGAAAGTGCCCTGACCAAATTTGAAGTGATTGAGTGAGTTGAATATCGTGAGCGGATTGGATTCGATGGTTAGGCTGGTTCAACTCCGAAAAGATGCAGACCGCCAAGTGGCTCTGGTGCAAGAGCCGCAGCTCCACTTGATGGAGGGTTTCCCTTCTGTTTACGAACTGGCCAAAGCCGCGATTGAAGCCGGAAGCAAGTTGAGCGAATTTGCAAAGCAAAGGGCGAGGGGAGGCACGCTGGAATATGATCTCATTTACGGTGGGCGCTCCGAATGGTCCCTCCTGCCGCCGGTTGACCATCCCGATGAGCCGGCGCGCTGCCTGAATTCAGGAACGGGACTTACCCATCTTGGCAGTGCGAGCGACCGCCAGGCCATGCACGCAGTGAAGGAAGCAGATCTCACCGACAGCATGAAGATCTATCGCTGGGGATTGGAGGGAGGCCGCCCCGCGCCCGGCAACATTGGAATTTCCCCCGAATGGTTTTACAAAGGCAACGGCACCATGGCGCGCGCACATGGGGAACCGCTAGAAATTCCCGCGTATGCGGAAGATGGAGGTGAAGAAGCAGAGATCGCCGGAGCCTATTTGATCGCACCAGGTGGTCAGCCTTATCGACTGGGCATGGCTTTGGGAAATGAGTTTTCCGACCACGTGTTTGAGAAGAAAAATTACCTCTATCTTGCGGGCTCAAAGCTGCGAACTTCCGCGTTGGGACCTGAGCTTGTGGTTGATGCGGAGTTTCAATCTCACCAAATGGAAGTTTCGATTGAGAGGGACGGCGTGCCGCTTTGGTCCGCATCGTTTCAAACCGGCGAAGCCGCCATGTGCCACAGCTTGCAAAACATGGAGCACCATCATTTCAAGTATGAAGCGCACCGGCGGCCGGGCGACGTGCATATTCATTTCTTCGGGACCGCCTATCTGAGCTTCAGAGATGGCATAACCCTTCAGCAGGGCGACGTGATACAAGTCGCGTCAAAATCTTTCGGCCGGCCCTTGCGCAACCCCGTGAGGATTGATAAGTCGCCACAAAAATTTGTGCCGGTAATTTCAATAGGATGAGTGAAGCCATGTCAAAAGCGCGTGTGGCAATTCTGGGTCTTGGAAATATGGGCGCTGGTATG